>NZ_JBQAGB010000021.1:0-90546 GCF_051916145.1 Bacillus cereus group sp. MYBK245-2
TAATGATGGCAGAGAGGTCACACCCGTTCCCATACCGAACACGGAAGTTAAGCTCTCTAGCGCCGATGGTAGTTGGGACCTTGTCCCTGTGAGAGTAGGACGTTGCCAGGCTAATATTATTCCGCAGTAGCTCAGTGGTAGAGCTATCGGCTGTTAACCGATCGGTCGTAGGTTCGAGTCCTACCTGCGGAGCCATTATGCTTCCATAGCTCAGCTGGTAGAGCACTTCCATGGTAAGGAAGAGGTCACCGGTTCAAGCCCGGTTGGAAGCTTGGGAATAGGTTTAAAACTTTTTTGGCCCGTTGGTCAAGTGGTTAAGACACCGCCCTTTCACGGCGGTAACACGGGTTCGAATCCCGTACGGGTCACCACTTTTGGAGGATTAGCTCAGCTGGGAGAGCACCTGCCTTACAAGCAGGGGGTCGGCGGTTCGATCCCGTCATCCTCCACCATATATATTTTAAATGTCGGAGGGGTAGCGAAGTGGCTAAACGCGGCGGACTGTAAATCCGCTCCTTCGGGTTCGGCAGTTCGAATCTGCCCCCCTCCACCATTTTCTTTAAAATAACCTGAGAGGGTTTATTTTTTTGAAAAGATAACCATACTAGTAAATATTAATGGGCTATAGCCAAGCGGTAAGGCAACGGACTTTGACTCCGTCATGCGCTGGTTCGAATCCAGCTAGCCCAGCCATTTACGAGCCATTAGCTCAGTTGGTAGAGCATCTGACTTTTAATCAGAGGGTCGAAGGTTCGAGTCCTTCATGGCTCACCATTTTCGCGGAAGTAGTTCAGTGGTAGAATACAACCTTGCCAAGGTTGGGGTCGCGGGTTCGAATCCCGTCTTCCGCTTAATTACTAAGGGGCCTTAGCTCAGCTGGGAGAGCGCCTGCCTTGCACGCAGGAGGTCAGCGGTTCGATCCCGCTAGGCTCCATCTAATAGAGAAAGCTTACATCATATGATGTAAGCTTTTTTGTGTTTAAAAAGACAACTTTCATACTTGTCATTTAAAATGGAGAAAACGTGAAAATAAAGGATGGGGATAATTATGAAAGTTGTTATTGCATCTGATTCATATAAAGAAAGCTTAAAAGCTATAGAAGTATGTGAAGCTATTGAAAGAGGTTTTGGAGCAATTTTTCCTAAAGCAGAGTATGTAAAAATACCAATTGGAGACGGAGGGGAAGGAACGGTTGATTCCCTTGTTGATGCTACAAGCGGGAGGATTATATCATTTCATGTGACAGGACCGCTTAGAGAGAGCGTACAAGCCTTTTACGGTATGTCTAAAGATAAAAAGACAGCGTTTATTGAAATGGCAGCAGCATCAGGCTTACAACACGTTCCAGCTAAAAAGCGAAACCCACTTATTACGACGACGAAAGGAACAGGAGAACTTATACTACATGCGCTAGACGAAGGAGCTGAGCATATCATTTTAGGACTGGGAGGAAGTGCTACAAATGATGGAGGAGCGGGTATGTTGTCAGCTTTAGGAGTCAGGTTTATAAATGGAAAAGGAGAAGTAATAGAGCCGTCTGGTGGAACGTTACATTCGATTGTCTCTATTGATTTTTCACAAATGGATTCACGCTTAAAGCATATAAAGATAGAAGCAGCATGTGATGTAGATAATCCGTTAGTTGGAATAAGAGGAGCATCTTTCGTATTTGGGCGACAAAAGGGTGCGGATGAAGAGATGATGAAAGAGCTGGATGAGAATTTAAAGCATTATGCGCATATCCTTAAACAATACCTATTTTGCGACGTATCTAAAATACCTGGTGCAGGAGCTGCAGGAGGTATGGGAGCAGCTGTTATTGCAGTGCTGAAGGGAAGCTTGCGGAGGGGAATTGAAATTGTATTAGATTATACAAATTTTGATAAGCATATAGAAGGTGCAGATTTAATTATAACTGGCGAAGGGAGAATAGATGAACAAACAGCATATGGAAAGGCCCCAGTAGGTGTTGCGGAGCGTGCAAAGCTTTTTCATATTCCTGTCATTGCGATTGGGGGATCAGTATCTCCGAATTACTCGGCTGTTCATGGAAAAGGAATTGATGCAGTATTTAGTATTACAACAAGTCCGACGACATTAGAGGAGGCATATAAAGTAGCAGAAGAGAATATTGAAATGACAGCAAAGAATATTGCAGCAGTGTGGAAAATAGCATCAGAAAAACACTTCTAAATGCGGGAGTGTTTTTTATTATTATCTAATAATAATGATAGTAGTTGCTTCATTAAGTTAACTTTATACATGGAATAGTCTTAAAATTTGGATTTCAAAGCGAATATAAGTGAATAATTTGTATATCCATACAGAAAAATGTCGAGTTGAGTCAGACTATATAAAAGATTTAAAATATTTAGTGAAGGCACAAAAGGGGGATACTATCTATGAAAAAAGAAATTTCAGTTATTGGAGTTCCAATGGATTTAGGACAGATGCGTCGTGGGGTTGATATGGGACCGAGCGCAATCCGTTATGCAGGTGTAATTGAAAGAATTGAAGAAATTGGATATGACGTTAAAGATATGGGAGATATATGTATAGAGAGAGAAAAAGAAGTAGATGTAAATACAAGCTTAAGAAACCTTACACAAGTTGCAACTGTATGTAACGAATTAGCAAGTAAGGTGGATCATATTATAGAAGAAGGACGTTTTCCACTTGTATTAGGTGGCGATCATAGTATCGCTATTGGTACATTAGCTGGTGTTGCGAAACATTATAAAAACCTAGGTGTTATTTGGTATGATGCACATGGCGATTTAAATACAGAAGAAACTTCACCATCTGGAAATATTCACGGTATGTCACTTGCAGCAAGTTTAGGGTATGGACATCCGGCGCTTGTAGATTTATACGGGGCATATCCAAAGGTGAAAAAAGAGAATGTTGTAATTATCGGTGCACGTGCATTAGATGAAGGAGAAAAAGACTTTATTCGAAATGAAGGTATTAAAGTATTTTCAATGCACGAGATTGATCGTATGGGTATGACGGCTGTTATGGAAGAAACAATCGCGTATTTATCTCATACTGATGGTGTGCATTTATCATTAGATTTAGATGGTCTTGATCCTCATGATGCACCAGGAGTTGGAACACCTGTAATTGGTGGCTTATCTTATCGTGAAAGTCATTTAGCAATGGAGATGTTAGCGGAAGCTGATATTATTACATCTGCCGAGTTTGTTGAGGTAAATACGATTTTAGATGAGCGAAATAGAACGGCAACAACAGCGGTTGCTTTAATGGGTTCTTTATTCGGTGAAAAACTAAAATAAATGTAAGAAAAGCAACTGAGAAGTTGCTTTTTTTATTTGAAAATAAGCGTATAATAATGATTTATATTATACTGTACGATAAGAATGTTTGACATCTTACCAATTTAGACTAAAGGGGGTTGTTTGTAATTGTCGTTTGTTTCATGTATGGTATAATTAACTAGTTGTTGGAAATACATACAGATAGAGCATAAAACAATATTTCAATATATGGATAGAATTGCTCGTAAGTAGGAGGAAGGGTTAGCATGCCTTTTGAAGATACGACCATTTTGAAATATCTTAGTACGGCATTAGATATTGCCGTTGTATGGTTTATTATATATAAGCTAATTCTCATAATCCGAGGGACGAAAGCTGTTCAACTTTTAAAAGGGATTACAGTTATTATTGTCGTTCGGATGATCAGTATTTTCCTTGGATTGCGAACGCTATATTGGCTAACTGAACAAGTATTAACGTGGGGATTTTTAGCCGTTATTATTATTTTCCAGCCAGAATTGCGAAGAGCGCTTGAGCAGCTAGGACGCGGGAGTTTATTTTCGCGTACTGGAACTCATGAGGATGATGAGCCTGAAATGGTTGCAACAGCGATAGCGAAAGCAACGGAATATATGGGAAAACGTAGAATTGGTGCATTAATTACCTTGTCAAAAGAGACCGGTATGGGTGATTATGTAGAAACGGGTATTCCGCTAAATGCAAACGTATCATCGGAATTACTCATTAATATTTTCATTCCAAACACACCTCTTCACGATGGAGCAGTAATTATGCAAGGAAGTACCATTAAAGCAGCAGCTTGCTATCTTCCGTTATCAGAAAGTCCATTTATCTCTAAGGAGTTAGGAACTAGGCATCGCGCTGCAATGGGAGTTAGTGAAGTTACTGATAGCATTACAGTAGTTGTGTCGGAAGAAACAGGCCAAATTTCTTTAACGAAAAATGGTAAGTTGCATCGTGATTTGAAGACAGAACAACTGAAAGATATGTTGTTAGCTGAATTTAGTGCGAACGAAAAAACGACTTCTTCGTCTTTATGGAATTGGAGGAGAAAGCGTCATGGATAAGTTAATGGAGAATCATTGGTTTTTAAAGGGGATCTCATTACTATTGGCGTGTATGCTTTTTATGTCAGCGACTTTAACTGAAAAAAATACGACATCGGGGATACTACCTTTTGCAAATGATGCGAAAGAAACATTAACTAATTATGCTATTAACGTTAAGTATGATGAAGAGAAATATATTGTAAGTGGTATTCCGGCAGAGGGCGTTAAGGTGAAGTTAGAGGGTCCAAAGGCAGCAGTTGCTACGGCAAAAGCGAAAAAACAATTTGATATACCAGTTGATTTGAGAGGTAGCGAAAAAGGAACGTATGAAGTTTCTTTGAAAACGAATGGACTTCCAGATGATGTGAAAGGAACAGTTCAGCCATCAACAATTAAAATTACTCTTCATGAAAAAGCGAGAAAATATGTTCATGTAGACTTGAAATTATCAAATGAGGATCAGATGTCAGCTGGTGCTACGCTCGAAAAATCAAACATTAAACCTGATACGGTTGAGGTAGTTGGGACGAAAGAAGAAATTGAAAGTATTTCATCTGCTAAGGCGTATGTTGATTTAAAAGGTGTTAATAAAACTGTTACAAAAACACCCGAAGTGACATTATACAATAAAGAAGGCAAACGTTTAAATGTAAGAACAAGTCCATCTAAAATTAGTGTAACGTTGAATGTGGCGACGCAAGCTACGGCCAATAATACTGAAAAAACTGTTCCTATAACATATGCGAAAAAGGGGAGTTTACCGGAAGGATTGGCCGTTACAAATGTTAGCGTTGAGCCGAGAGAAGTAACGATAGCAGGTCCAAAAGATATATTGGATAATATACAATCGATAGAGGGGGTCGAAGTAGATCTTAGTCAATTGACAGAGTCTACAACATTCGATACCTCTGTTTTATTACCAAAGGGTGTAACAAGTGCGAAGCCAAATCAAGTAAAGGTTTCAGTAGGCGTACAAAAAGCAAAACAAACGAAAACAAGAACGATTGATGGTATATCAATTCAAAAAAATGGACTTTCTAAAGACGTTACGGCCCAGTTACTTTCGCCGCAAGATGGGAAGATAAGCGTTGATATTTCAGGAGAAACAAGTATAGTAGATAAAATAACAGCTGCTCAAATAACAGCAGTGATTAATCTACAAAATGTGTCTCCTGGGACGAAGGATGTTGCTATTCAAGTGAGTGGCCCTGGTAATATTTCAATAGAGCCAAAACAAAAAAGTGCTAAAGTCACAATTGTGAAGAAAGAAAATCCTGATAAAGAAGTACAGGGTAACGGTGAGCAACCAAATTCAAATAATAATAAAGATAATCAAACTGAAAAACCAAAAAATCCTGAACCTGAACCTAAGCCTGATCCAGAAAAGGAAAAGGAGAAGGAGAAGGAACCGGAACAAAATAAAGATAAAGAAACTAGCCAAGAGCCAACAGTAGATAATCAAAAAGAGCCAGAAAAAGGAGCGAATCATAATGGGTAAATATTTTGGTACAGATGGAGTACGCGGGGTTGCGAATCAGGAGTTAACACCTGAGTTAGCGTTCAAAATTGGACGTTTTGGTGGTTATGTATTAACAAAAGATACAGACCGTCCAAAAGTAATTATCGGCCGTGATACACGTATATCAGGACATATGTTAGAAGGAGCTTTAGTAGCAGGTCTATTATCAACTGGAGCAGAAGTAATGCGTCTTGGTGTTATTTCTACACCAGGTGTTGCTTATTTAACGAAAGCGTTAGATGCACAAGCTGGTGTTATGATTTCTGCATCTCATAATCCAGTACAAGATAACGGAATTAAATTCTTCGGTTCAGACGGTTTTAAATTAACAGATGAGCAAGAAGCAGAAATCGAAGCTTTATTAGACAAAGAAGTGGATGAATTACCACGTCCAACAGGTACGAACCTTGGGCAAGTGAGTGATTATTTTGAAGGTGGACAAAAGTATTTACAATACATTAAACAAACTGTAGAGGAAGATTTCTCAGGTTTGCATATCGCTTTAGATTGTGCGCATGGTGCTACATCTTCTTTAGCTCCGTACTTATTTGCTGATTTAGAAGCTGATATTTCAACAATGGGAACTTCACCAAATGGTATGAACATTAACGATGGAGTAGGTTCTACACATCCAGAAGTATTAGCTGAATTAGTAAAAGAAAAAGGTGCTGATATTGGCCTTGCTTTCGATGGTGATGGTGACCGTTTAATCGCTGTAGATGAAAAAGGAAACATCGTTGATGGCGATCAAATTATGTTTATTTGTGCAAAGTACATGAAAGAAACTGGTCAACTAAAGCACAATACAGTTGTTTCAACAGTTATGAGTAACTTAGGTTTCTACAAAGCACTTGAAGCTAACGGTATTACAAGTGATAAAACAGCAGTTGGTGACCGCTACGTAATGGAAGAAATGAAGCGCGGAGGTTACAACTTAGGTGGAGAACAATCAGGACATATTATCTTACTTGATTACATTACAACTGGTGATGGAATGTTAAGTGCACTTCAACTTGTAAACATTATGAAAATGACGAAAAAACCATTATCTGAGCTTGCAGGAGAAATGACAAAATTCCCGCAATTACTAGTAAACGTTCGTGTAACAGATAAAAAACTAGCACTAGAAAACGAAAAAATTAAAGAAATTATTCGTGTTGTAGAGGAAGAAATGAACGGTGATGGCCGCATTCTTGTTCGTCCATCTGGAACAGAACCACTTATTCGTGTAATGGCAGAAGCACCAACACAAGAAGTTTGTGATGCATATGTACATCGCATTGTAGAAGTTGTGAAAGCGGAAGTTGGCGCTGAATAATTTAATAAATTTATTGAAAAGGAGCACAATAAGTGCTCCTTTTTCATATGTTTTATAGATGGTGAAAAAATTTTCATTGACGGTTTATCCATGTTTGTTATAAGATGGTCTTGTTCTTTTTCTCAAAGGAAATATTGTAAATTATAGAAGCGCCAGAACTACAAGTAGTGTAGTTGACGAGGTGGGGTTTATCGAGATTTCGGCGGATGGCTCCCGGTTGTTCATCACAACCGCAAGCTTTTACTTAAATCATTAAGGTGACTTAGTGGACAAAGGTGAAAGTGTGATGAGAGAAAAGGAACGGATACAAACTAGCTGTATAAGTATATACGGACTTAAACCCAATCGAGAGGAAGGTGAAAGCCGTTACAAGCTTACAGGGCTAGCAATATGTAATCCGTTTTTTAGTATAAATAAAAATGGTATCGGACTATGTCGTTACATGTTCGCAGAGCAGTGTAAGCATTTGTAACGGCGACTAAACATGTGTGGAATCGTAGGATTTATTGGAGAGCAAGATGCAAAGGAAATTTTATTAAAAGGTTTAGAAAAGCTAGAATATCGTGGATATGATTCAGCAGGTATTGCAGTACAAGCAGAGAACGGTGTTGTTGTATACAAAGAAAAAGGCCGTATTGCAAAACTTCGCGAAATCGTAGATGAGAACGTAGCAACAAGCGTGGGAATCGGTCACACACGCTGGGCTACACATGGTGTTCCGAGCAAAGTAAACGCGCATCCGCATCAAAGTACATCAAAGCGTTTTACACTAGTTCATAACGGTGTAATTGAAAACTATGAGTTAGTGAAGAAGGAATATTTACAAGATGTAACGTTCGTAAGTGAAACGGATACAGAGGTTATCGTACAGCTTATGGAACAACAAGTGAGCACAGGACTAAGTGTAGAAGAAGCGTTCCGTAATACGCTATCTCTTTTACATGGCTCTTATGCAATCGGATTACTTGATGCTGAAAATCCAAACATGATTTATGTTGCTAAAAACAAAAGCCCGCTATTAGTAGGTGTTGGTGACAACTTTAATGTTGTGGCGAGCGACGCTATGGCGATGTTACAAGTTACAGATCAATTTATTGAATTAATGGATAAAGAAATTGTAATTGTAACGAAAGAAAGTATTACAATTAAAAACTTACAAGGTGAAACGATTGAACGTGCACCGTTTACAGCGGAATTAGACGCAAGTGATATTGAAAAAGGAACATACCCTCATTTCATGCTTAAAGAAATCGATGAGCAACCACTTGTTATCCGTAATATAATTCAAAAGTATCAAGATGAAAATGGCGAGATTGAATTAGATCAAGACATCCGCAATGCGATTTTAGATAGCGATCGTATTTATATCATTGCATGTGGAACAAGTTATCATGCAGGTCTTGTTGGAAAACAATTTATCGAGAAGTTTGCAAAAATGCCAGTTGAAGTGCATGTAGCAAGTGAATTCTCTTATAACATGCCATTATTAACAGAAAGACCATTCTTCATTTACATTTCACAAAGTGGTGAAACAGCTGATAGCCGTGCAGTACTTGTACAAACAAATGAAATGGGTCATAAAGCATTAACGATTACAAACGTACCTGGTTCTACACTTTCTCGTGAAGCGGATTATACACTTCCGTTATACGCGGGACCAGAAATCGCAGTTGCATCAACGAAAGCTTACACAGCACAGCTTGCAGTACTTTCAATTTTAGCTGCAGATATTGCTAAAGCAAAAGGTGAAGTTCTTGGTTTTGACTTAACACACGAACTAGGACTTGTAGCAAATGCAATGGTACAACTTTGTGATCAAAAAGAAGAAATGGACGCATTAGCAAAACAATTTTTAGCAACAACGCGTAACTGCTTCTTCATCGGACGTAGCGTAGACTTCTACGTAGGATTAGAAGGTGCGTTAAAGCTAAAAGAAATCTCTTACATCCAAGCAGAAGGATTTGCTGGAGGAGAATTAAAACACGGTACAATCGCTTTAATCGAAAATGGTACACCAGTTATCGCACTTGCTACACAAGAGCACGTAAACCTTGGAATTCGTGGTAACGTGAAAGAAGTAGTAGCACGAGGAGCTAACCCATGTATCATCTCAATGAAAGGCTTAGAAATGGAAGGTGACAGCTTCGTATTACCAGCTGTACACGAAGCGCTAGCACCGCTAGTAGCAGTTATTCCATTACAACTTATCTCATACTACGCAGCACTTCACCGCGAGTGTGATGTTGATAAGCCACGTAACTTAGCTAAGTCTGTTACGGTTGAGTAGGAGATTGGTAGGTTAATAAATATAGTTATAGCTTTAAAATAAATTTACAAATTTGTCCCCCTTTTAGATATTGTATCTAAAGGGGGATTTTTGTGTTAAAAAGAACATCTAAAATCGATAGGAGAAAGTTAGGATGCCCGTACGCTACTAAAGTACTACTTTCTTTTATCTGAATTTTTAATTATCATTTTAAGTATTCGTGAACAATTTCCTTTATTATGAAAAGAAGAGGGGATAGATTACTAGGTATTACAAGGGGGCTTATTAATGAACGTGAAAGAAAAAACATATTTAAGTATAGAAGAGATTATTTCATTACCAACCTTATCAAGTACCAATATAAGCGATGATGGCAAAAATGTAGCATTTGTTAAGAGGACAGCTAACTGGAAAGACAATACATATAGAAATCATGTATGGATATATGAAAAAGGTAAAGGGCAAAGTTATCCATTAACAAATGGGGATATAGATAGTACATGCCCATTATGGTCTCCAAATTCTAGGGATATTGCATACCTTAGCCCTGTTGGTAATGGGAAAAGTCAAATCTTCGTTAAGTCATTAGATGGTTACGGTGGGGCACAAATTACTAATGAGGAAGAAGGGATCAGTACATTCAAATGGGATCCTACCGGTAAAGGTTTTTATTATATTACACAGTCAAAAGAATGTGAGGAAATAAAGAAACGTAAGGAGCTATATGGAGATTTTCAACATGTAGGTAAGGAACATCAGAATAATTGTTTATGCTACATTGAAATAGAAAAAGTGATACAAAATGATAAAGAGGAACGAGAGAGTAACGGTGTTTATCAATTAACTGATGGTAAAGATTTTTATATCCATGACTTTGATATTTCAAATGATGGGAAAAAGGTTGTATGTATGGCTACACCAATTATAAATGATCATATGAATGGTGATCTCTACATATTAGATGTTGAAGCTGGAGAACTACAAAAAATGAATATGGATAAGTTGTTGGGCGGGAGCGTTTGCTTTTCTCCTGAGGGCAGTAAAATGTGCTACGCAGCAAGCATAAGAGAGAAGGAGTATTATAGAAACCATATACAAGAGAGTACATTAGAGATATATGATATGCATACTGGAGAGGTAATTCAGCCCTTAACAAACTTTGATAGTACGGTTATGCCATTACAGTGGACAGCTAAAGGAATTTTAATTAGATGGCAGGATAAAACGAATTATCGTATTGGATTACTAGCTGAAGATGGCACTGTGAAAGCATTAAGCGACAAAATAGATGGCTTTATAATGGATGCTTCTATAACAAGAGATGGAAATCATATAACCTATAATAAGGCTATAACAAATGAAACTTTTGAAATCTATTTGGATGATAAAAAAATAACGAATGAAAATAGCTTTTTCGACGGGAAGCTTAAAAGTAACAGGGAAATCATCTCATGGAAAAGTAGTGATGGTCTTGAAATAGAGGGTATTTTAACAACGCCAGTAAATTTTGATGCCAATAAAAAATATCCCTTATTAGTAGTAATCCATGGTGGTCCGGCTTGGGCATCCTTTCCGATATTTTCAGACTGCTTCAATGAGAAATATCCGATTGAACAGTTTGTTGAAAAAGGGATTGTAGATAAAGATAGAGTAGGAGTTATGGGATGGAGTAACGGAGGATATATATCAGCTTTCTGTTCTACATTTAGTGATAGATTTAAAGCTATCTCAGTTGGAGGCGGAATTACCAACTGGAGTACTCATTATGTAAATACAGATATCCCTTATTTTATTAAAATGCATTTAGGAAATACTCCATGGAATGAACCGGAGATCTATACGAAGACATCACCAATGACGTATATTAAATCAGCCTGTACGCCTACCTTAATCCAACATGGCGAAAAGGATGCAAGAATACCAATTACAAATGCATATGAGCTATATGAAGGATTAAGAGATATGGAAGTTGATGCAGAACTAATTATATTTAAAGGAATGGCATATAGTTCTAATCAGCCAGGAATGAATGTAGCCATTATGAATCAGAACTTTATGTGGTTTTCCCACTATATTCTTGGAGGAAGTATGGAGGGATTTCGTACTATATAATGGATATTCGTACAGGGATTTTTCGTTGTGTAATCCGGTCAGATTGTTGTAAACTGTATGCAAACCATTATGATTATAAGGAAACGTAATTTGGAGGACGAATATGACAGCGAATAAAAATGAGTTATCTGTAGAACAACGTGAAGAACTATTAAAAGTATTACAAGCTCGTTTTGAGAAAAACATGAATCGCCATGAAGGCCTTGAATGGGCTAAAGTTGAAGAGAAGCTAGCTACTAATAATGAAAAATTATGGTCAATTAACGAAATGGAAGTAACTGGCGGTGAGCCGGATGTTGTTGGTTATGATGAAGAGAAGGACGAGTATACTTTCTATGATTGTTCAAAGGAGAGCCCTAAAGGGCGCAGAAGTCTTTGTTATGATCTTGAAGCGTTAGAGGCAAGAAAAAAACATAAACCAGAAAATAACGTTATCGATGTTGCAAATGCTATGGGCATTGAACTATTAACGGAAGAACAATATCGGGAATTGCAAAAACTTGGGGATTTTGATACGAAATCATCAAGCTGGGTACAAACACCTTCAGATATTCGAGAACTCGGTGGTGCTCTATTTTGTGATTATCGCTTCGGACACGTTTTCGTGTATCACAATGGGGCAGACTCTTATTATGCTGCCAGAGGTTTTCGTGGTTCGTTAAGAGTTTAAATTTGGAGTAAATAAAAAAGAGCCTATACTCAGGCTCTTTTTCTTATTTATATTTTAAGAGTAAACCGTTACGTTACTACGCAGTTTTACTTAATTTATATGTTCCGTGGTTGTTTTTACGGAAAAGTTTTGGGAAAACATAGCCATCTAATCCAATACGTCCAGCGTTCTGTCCTGCAACTAAAATGAACATAGTCAAAATAAGCAGGTTTGGATTTACACTAACAGTTCCGCTTAATAAAAATGAAAGATTCATTATGATTCCGAAAAATGCAGCTGTTTTTGTTAAGCCGCCTAAAATCAAACCTAGACCTACTAAAATTTCTCCCCATTGAACTAAAAAGCTAAATAGGTCTGCGTTTGGAAGAACAAAATGTTGAAGAAAATCTGCCCACCAACTTTGTACTGCAGGGTGGTCACCTGATGCTTGAGCAATAGCACCTTTTAGAAAACCACTTGCGTCAAAAGATTGTCCAAAGACTTTGCCGATTCCAGCAGCGAGCCATGTATACCCTATGTAAAGTCGTAAAAATAATAACATGAAAGTAGCACGTTTATCAGTTCTTAAAAAATTGATAACCATTGAAATCCCTCCAATATTGTATTTACAAGTTTATTATATATCCATTGTGAAAAGATTCACAATGGATAAAGTGTGAACAAAAATTGTGATTTTTCATTTGTACATAAAGTATTTGGAAATGTATTGTTTGGAGGGTGAATAATACATAAAGGGAGCTCTCCACTAAAATAGGTAGCGCCCTTCATGTACGTTCTTTTAACTAGCTACTATTAGTTTATCTTGTCTTTTCCTTATTATTTCTCCGGTTTTATATAAGGAACAACTTGTGCAGTAACGCCTACAGAAGCACCGCGAATAAAGTCTTGGTTTTCTAATGCCTTAAAGTTTTCTGTTTTTCCTGTTAGCATAACCCCTAAGATTTTCACTTGATCAAATGGTTTGCCCTTGTTTGATTTTAAAAACCTCTGGATAGTTTCGTCATCTCCATCGTCATCGTATTGGTTAAGTGAATCAACGAAATCTTTGTACGCTTCTTCAGGGGACTTGTCTGGATTAAATCCATAAACGGGCATACCAGCAGGTCCTTTGCTTTCATCTCCAATTGGTGAGATCATATATAACCATACAATGTTTAAGTTGTCTGGAATTTTTTCTTTAATTTCTTGTAGTGTGTAGGGCTGATTGAAAGAGATAGCAACTTCGGCAACATAGTTGTTCATTTGTGAAACTTCCCCTAATTCATTTTGGACACCATCAAAATATTCCTTAATAGCCGGATTATAAAATGTTGCAAATTTTTTCTTTGTTTGTTTATCGTACTCATAGAACTCTTTATTGGACCAATAAAAACCAGGCGTTAATTCATTGGAATCGATATTGATGCGGATCCAACCATAGGAGCTTGTTAATGTATTCCACGGGACTACGTAGCCATTAATATTTTTAGAACGATTTGATATAATATTGCCGCCAAACATGGATGAATTAATCGTTACTTGAGAATCAATTTGTACATTCGGTTCTGCAATGTCGTTATGTAAAAAGAGTCGTTCGTGAAGCTTCGTAGAGCTTTTCGCTGCAAAGTAATTGCCAACTTTATAAATTATAGGGATAAGCATGATTACAACGATAATAGAAGTAATGATGATTTTAAGTAACTGTTTCCTTTTCGCTTTTTTTAATGCATCTTTTAAAGAAGTATCCATTAAGGTTTTCCTCCTATTTTTGAGTGAATTGCTTTACGTGCACGATGTAACTTTTGTTTGACGCTGTTTACTTGAATATCTAGTATTAGGGCGATTTCCTCATATGAAAAGTTGTAGTAGTACTTTAAAAAGAAGGCCTCTTTATGTTCTAGTTTTATATCTTTTAATAGATAGAAAATCTCATCTTTATTTAAAACAGCGTCTAATTCTCGGTCTGTATATTGTAATTTCGAATAAATCTCTTCAGT
This sequence comes from Bacillus cereus group sp. MYBK245-2, assembly GCF_051916145.1. Lineage (NCBI taxonomy): Bacteria > Bacillati > Bacillota > Bacilli > Caryophanales > Bacillaceae > Bacillus > Bacillus cereus group sp. MYBK245-2. The sequence goes on from NZ_JBQAGB010000021.1 coordinate 14,211, forward strand.
TAAATAGATGTTTTGGTGCTCTTTTTTCCTTTTCAAGTCAATGTATTCGTTTAATGCGACTCTGAAAAACCATGGACGTATGTTACTCTCGGTTAGATTATCTAGCAATGTGTATACTTTATAGAAGGTATTTTGGATGATGTCTTCTGCATCTTCTTTTATAGCCCCTTTCGCTAGTAGTAGTTTGAACACTTCCTCCCCTAGATTGATAAGATAGGAGGTTAATATATTTTCTTTTCCCATCACTTTTCCTCCCTACACTTATACAACGGATAGGTAATGATAAATGTATACACTTAAATTAAAGTTTTGTTCTTTATACAAATAGAAAAGGCATATAACAATCATATGTTATATGCCTTTTCTATTATATATTTAGTAATTTATTTAGGTAATGTAAATTTAGCTTTTTTACCTTGTGAAATATCTTTAGCTTCTTTATTTCTCATAGGTCCTAACTCAATCTCAAAGCTTTTGTCTTTCCAAATCTTTTCATACTGCTCTTGATCTAAAATAAATACTTGTAGTAACTCTCCAGATGTTCCTGTTTTGACTGAAGCATTATAGTCATAATTTAATAGCATACCTTCATTAATCGTATATTGTGTACCATCATTCACTCTCAATGTAGAGCTTATAGGAGATAGTGAAACGTCTTGAGTATCTTTGTTATCAAGCTTGAATTTCACCGTTAATAGAACAATACCATTTTTGAAATTTGCAAAGCGTGGAGCTTCGACGGAATTCGGTGTGAATTGAGTAAATTGGTATCCGTCTAATGTAACATGAACAGCACCTAATTCTTGGCTGTTATTAATACTTGATTTCTCTTTTAACATTTTTTTATCGCCCATGTTATTAGCCGTAGCTTTATCTTGGTAGAAAGTTTTATCTGTTGCAACCTTTTCAGCACCTTGTTTATTTAAACTTAATGAAAAGCTTCCAGGGCTTCCGATTGGAGCATCGAATTTTCCTTTATTAGCTTGTGCAGTTGGGACTGTGACTGAGACTGTTGAGAGACTTGAAATTTTCGCTAGATCATCTTTTCCGAATGGATACGCGATATAACCAGAAATGGTTTCTCCTGCTTTTACTAAGTAATCATTCGTTGGAGCAAGCTTAGTTGGTAGCTGATCTTCTTTTGGAATTAAGTCTTTATAGTTACTATATACTTTCTGAGCACCAGTAAATGACATGTCCAATGCTGGCATATAATAAATATCTTTAGCTGAACTATTTTTTACGCTATAGTTTACAAGAATGACTCCGCCCTCTGTTTGGCGGTTAAATGGAATGTTAAAGTCCGTATGGAATCCATTTAATTCAACTAATGTATAACTGTTCATTGATACTGAAACATCTTCAGCTTTATAGACTTGTGGTTCCTTATTTTCAAAAAGAACTTTTGTTTTACCACCTGTTTCTTTTTCCATATAGGAAATCAGCTTAGCGTAGTCGTTTGAGCCAGTAGTTGTATTTTCAGGCTTTTTATCTTCAGTTTTTTTATCTTCGGATTTTTTTTCAGCAGGTTTACTTTCTTTCGTTGTATCCGATTTTTCCGTTTTGCTTTCTTTTGCTGCATTCTCTTTTTGTTCTTTATTTGTCGTATCGCTTTGACCACAGCCGGTTATTACAAAAGCTGCTACGATTACTGCAGAAAATAAAGAAAGTAATTTTTTTGACATGTTTCTTCCCCCTATTTGTTTAAAACTAAACTCTCACATTAGCCCCACATTTTATTATAAGAAGGTTAGTCAATATTTACCAGAATTTTTTCTGATTATTTTTATTATTTTGATATTAGAATGTAATGAAATTAATAGGAGTTCAACATGGAATATTTGTTTTTATCATTTAAAATACTGCATCATATTGGTATGATAAAAATAGAGATATATGGAAAGGAGACAAGGACTCAATATGTGGATGAACTTGTAATGATTCGAAATTAGATAGATGAATTTTTCTCTCATAAGTGAGGGGTTATTTAGCTATCTATAAATCATGCAAGGACTGCATATTTGGCTTGTGCATCCCTTTTGTAAGGATATTATACTTATGTGGGGAAATTCATATCTCTTATATAAAATATGCGTCCTTTAAAATTGGAGGAGTATATGATGAATCAATTAAAACATAAAGTAGCAGTTGTTACAGGAGTAAGTCGTCTAGATGGTATAGGCGCAGCAATTTGTAAAGAATTAGCTGAAGCAGGATACGATATATTTTTTACGTATTGGACAGCTTACGATAAAGAGATGCCTTGGGGCGTTGATCAAAATGAACAAATACAATTAAAAGAAGCGTTGCTAAAAAACGGTGTGAAAGTATCGAGTATGGAGTTAGATTTAACTCAGAATGATGCACCGAAAGAGCTTATAAATAAAGTTACTGAACAACTAGGCTACCCTCATATATTAATTAATAATGCAGCGTATTCTACGAATAATGATTTCTCTAATTTGACTGCTGAAGATCTGGATAAGCACTACATGGTCAATGTTCGTGCGACTACATTGTTAAGTAGTCAATTTGCCCGAGGATTTGATAAGAAATCTGGTGGTAGAATTGTAAATATGACTTCAGGGCAATTTCAAGGACCTATGGTTGGAGAACTGGCGTATGCAACAACGAAGGGAGCTATTGATGCTCTTACTAGTTCGTTGTCAGCCGAGGTAGCTCATTTAGGAATAACAGTGAATGCAATTAACCCAGGTCCAACCGATACAGGCTGGATGAATGAAGAGATAAAGCAAGGATTAAAGCCAATGTTTCCTTTTGGAAGAATTGGTGAACCAAAGGATGCAGCAAGGCTCATTAAGTTTTTAGTAAGTGAAGAAGCAGAGTGGATTACGGGACAAGTTATTCATTCAGAAGGTGGATTTAAAAGATAAAAAAAGAAGGTATCTCACTCTAGTGAGATACCTTCTTTTTTTATCTTATATATTTTATTTTAAGATAATCGAAACGTTCCCTTTTTTATGCCCGTTTTCTACATACATATGGGCTTCAGCAATCTCTTCTAACCGGTAAGTTCTATCAATAACAGGCTTTAAATTTTCTGTTTCAGTTAGTTTTTTTAGTAGAAACATATCTTCTTTACTGACCTTTGCCATCATGCCATTAACAGATACATATACACCAGTAGGCGTTAATGCTTTTTTTCCAAGGGATCTTTTATGTTTTCCAACAGCATCAAATATAACATCATAGTATTCCCCCCGCTTAGTAAAATCTTCTTTCATATAATCGATTACCTTGTCAGCCCCTAAAGATTGCACTAGTTCAAAATTTGAATGACTACAAACAGCTGTAACGGTTGCGCCGAAATATTTAGCAAGTTGTACGGCAGCTGTTCCTACTGATCCAGATGCGCCATATATTAGTACTTGTTGTCCCCTTTTTATACGGGCCTTTCTTAGGAAGTGTAGTGCCGAAGTTGCGCCAAAGGGAATAACTGCTGCTTCCTCATACGTTACATTGGTAGGTTTTAATGCTACTAATCCACTTTCATGTACACATGTATATTCTGCATAACCACCGACATTAAGCTCTGTTAATGCAAAAATTTGATCTCCTTTTTTAAATTGAGTTACATCTGTTCCTATTTCTTCGATTTCGCCGGATAACTCTACACCGAGTATAGGCTTTCTCGGTTTTCTAAAACCTAATATGATCCGCATAGGAATCCAAAATAAGAGAGGGCTATTAAAGCCACGTATTCTACAATCTCCAGTCGTTACACTCGTTGCGTGAATTTTGAATAATACTTCGTTCTTTTTAGGTATAGGTTTCTCTATATTTTGAAGCTGAAGAACATTAGGTGGTCCATACTTTGTGCAAATGATTGCTTTCATAATGACCTCCTGAATTTAGTTGTTGTTATTTATATCCTATTTAAAATTTTCATCAAACATGTTAAATAATGAAATTGAAAATCATATGGATTTAAAAGAAAAGCGGGTGGTATTATTTGGTAAAGGGGGATTTTTATGAAGAAAATCATGATAGCTTCTAGTTTGTTACTTACAATTGGTTTAGGAGTAGGGTGTAGTAGTGATAAAGTATCGAAGACGGATGGACCCAAAACGGCATCAGTAAAGAAAGAGAAGGAATTAGCGGCAAAAGATGTTTTTAATAAGGCGTATGAAAACTTAAAAAATGAAGAGTATGTAACGTTGATGCAGAATATGGACATAAAGGCTGACGGACAAGAACTGAGTATAGTGAAGGCTAAAATACAAATAGAGCCAAAAACAAAGAGTTCTCGTGCTGAAATGAATGTTTCGGGTACGGACATTATCATTTATGGTGTAAAGGATCATATTGTTGGTCAAGTGAAGAATCCTAATACAGGTGAAGTTATATCTATACCAGAGGAGAAATTAAATATTAGTGGGATGAATGCAGCCAAGAGTGTGAAAGAGAATGTAGAAATCCCGCCAGAAATTGTACAAAAAATGAAGATAGAAAAAAGCGGAGACAAATATAAATTAAAGCTCAGGTTAAAAGGAAAAGATGCAGAGAGTATTTTAGGTAGTATAGGTGAAACACAGAAGAAAGCATTAGAAGCACAAAATGCAAAGGTAGAAGAGATAGATGCAGAATATATGATTACAAAAGATTTTAAATATGAATCATTGAGATTGGATATAGTTGTGAGTAGAAATAGTAAGGAGAAAGCACACTTTATGACGGATATAAAATATACATCGTATGAAAAATTTGATCCAATACAGTTGCCAGCAACGAATTGATTGATTTGAAGAGAGATGCCCCAAAAAGCAAGGGCATCTCTCTTTTTTTCGTTACTAACATATTTTCTTCTTAGAAAAATAGGTACAATATGTAGTGAAAGAAATTCAAACAAGGAGAGTGTCATTTGAAAAAAAGAAAGATAGTAGTGGCCATTGTAGCGTATACCGTTTTGCTTGCAACGTCTGTACATACATATAAAAAACAACTGGATCATCCTATTATGAGTGATGTAGGTAAATTGCTTCCGACAAAAATAAAACGTGTTGAAAGTGCTACGGATGAGCACTCGTTAATAAAATTAGTGCAAGATGCGAATGTTTCTGGAGAGAAGATTTCTATTGCTGGTATGCAACATAGTCAGGGCGGGCAGACATATTATCCACATGGTACGATGCTTGATATGAAAGGGTATAATAAAATATTAGAATTTGATCCAGAGAAGAAGCGCATTACAGTTCAAAGTGGTGTCACGTGGAATGATATTCAGAAGAAAATAAATCCATATGGTCTTGCGGTTCAAGTTATGCAATCTCAAAATATTTTTACGGTTGGCGGTTCATTAAGTGTAAATGTACATGGTCGTGATATTCGTCATGAAGCATTGATTGATACAGTAGAGTCGTTTAGATTGCTAATGGCGGATGGTACGGTGCGTAATGTAAGTAGAGAAGAGAATGCAGATTTATTTCCTTATGTCATTGGCGGTTACGGGTTATTTGGTGTCATTTTAGATGTGACCTTAAAGTTAACAAATGATGAATTATATGAAACGCACACGAAAATGCTAGATTATAAAGAATACACGTCTTATTTCAAAGAGAAAGTGAAAAAAGATGAAAATGTTCGTATGCACTTAGCTCGTATTTCTGTTGCTCCAAATTCATTTTTTAGAGAAATGTATGTGACAGATTATACATTGGCAAAAAATCAAAATATGAGGGAGGAATATAGTAAATTAAAAGAAGAAACTATTATAGCAGCGCCTAAATTTTTACTTGGATTATCACGCTATAGTGATTGGGGAAAAGATACGTTTTGGGATATACAAAGAAGTTATTTTGAACGTACAGATGGAAAGTATGAGACGCGAAATAATGTTATGAGGTCAGATAGTACCTTTATGGAATATGAAAATCCGAATAGGACAGAGGTGTTACAAGAATATTTTGTGCCTATAGATTCTTTCACGGAATACATAGATGATTTACGTAACGTATTAAATGAGGAAGAGTTTAATTTGCTCAATATTACGGTTCGTTACGTGGAAAAGAATGAAAATGCAGTTTTATCCTATGCGAAAGATGATATGTTTGCACTGGTTCTTTTAATTAATCAAGGGCGTTCTGAACATGAGATAAAGAAAACAGAAAATGTTATTCAGAAGATGATTGATGTTACGTTAAAGCATAACGGTAGTTATTATTTACCGTATTATTCTTATCCATCGAAAGAACAGTTAAGGAGAGCATATCCTCGTATAGAAGAATTTCTTCAGAAGAAAAAAGAAGCGGATCCAAAAGAGAGATTTGTGAATTTATTTTATAGGGAGTATACGAAATGACATATAGAAGATTTGTAGCTTCACAAAGCATTATTATGATGGCTGGAAGTATGGTATTTCCTTTTTACATTCTATTGCTTCGGAATGTTGGAAATAGCTTCTCACAGTTTGGCTGGGCATATGGCTTATTTGCCTTAACTTCAGCTCTAGTATATCCGTTAATTGGAAGAATCTCTGATAGAGTAGGTGATAGAAAGTTATTAATTATATACGCCTGGTCCATGGCGATATTAATGCTTTGTTTTCCTATTGCAACAGAAGTATGGCATGTATACATTCTTCAAATTTTAATGGGTATTTTAGGGGCTGTGCAGCGTAATACGGAGAAAACATCGTTAGCACGAAAAGTTGTACAAGAAAATGCTGGTTATGAGATTGGAAAATATCATGTGTGGACATCGATTGGAGGAGCAGTAGCAATTATTGCAACAGGATATTTAGTAGATTTCTTTACGATCGGCACGATTTTTTATATTGCATCTATCTTATATGTAGTGAGCGGGGTTGTATTAAGTAGTAAAAAAATATAACGATTCCCATTTTTACCTGAATAACCTTTATTTGTTATACTAAAGGGGAAGACAAAAGAAAAGGGGACATTGCCTTTGATGAAATTTTTAATTTTAGCTATTCTCACTTTGTTTTTGATTCCATGGACAAGAAGAAGCGGTAGTAAACTTCGAGCAGTGGATAAGAAAGGGGATGAGAAGGTTGTAAAGGGTAAGAAATCATCTATTTTAGTTATTCCAGTTTTATTTTGGATAGGTATTGCAATCTATGAATATTTTTGGCTAATTGATGATCGAGCAGATTCAATTCTTACTCATTATTCTGTTGCAGTAGCAATTTTAATTGGGCTTGTTTTATTTTCGCAAGATCAAATAGGAAAATTAGAAGGCACGTTAAAAGGACTTCTAATGTTTGTTTTACTCGCAAGTTACGGCTACTTTGGTTATTTGCACGATATAGTAATCTCGCAAACGAAATATGATTCTGTTGTAAAGGTAGAGAAAGATATTTCAGAGCCATTTACTGAAAATGATCAGCCATTTACAGTGCCGCCAAAGACAGCGGAGAATAAGATGAAAAAAGTATTTGGGGATATTCCGAAAGTAGCTTATTTTGAGCTAGGAGAATTAACGCCACAAATGGTAAATGGCGAGGCTTTATATGTAGCACCGATTGAAGTTTCAGGGTTTTTTAAAGCACGTAAAGCGGAGACAATTCCAGGGTACGTCACGATGTCAGGTACGAATCCTGATGCAGAAGCGAAACTGCACCTTGGTTATAAAATGAAATACGTGCCAAGCATGTTTTTCGGAAATAATTTAGAGCGTGTGGTAAGGCAAGCAGAACCAAATTTAATCTTTAAAGGAAAACCTAAATTTGAAGTGGATGATAAAGGGAAACCGTATTATACAATGACGTACGGTGAATTTATTTCAGGAAGATCTGGATTTGAGGTAGAGGGCGTTGTAGTAGTAGATGCACAAACAGGCGAAGTGAAAAGATACGATAAAGGAAAGGCACCTAAATTTGTTGATGGCGTATTAAATCACGAGACTGCATCTACGTTAAATACGTACTTCGGTAAATATATTCACGGATTTTGGAATACAAAATTCTCGCAAACTGATATGAAGATCCCGACTGAGTGGGGAACGAAAGAAGGAGTTACACCGATTTTCGGTAAGGATGGAACATTATATTACTTTACTGATTTCACTTCTCCGAAAGAGGGAGTAGATTCTGCACTAGGTTATTCACTTATCGATGCGCGTACAGGTAAGTTGTATTACTATAACGGAAAAGAAGTAAAGGGAATTATGGATGGTTCGGCTGCTTCGGAAGTCGTGGATAATTCTTTTAAGAGAGAAAAGTGGCATGGAACGATGCCGGTTATTTATAACGTGTACGGTAAACCTTCTTGGATTGTACCTGTTATTGATGACGGAGGATTAGTACGTGCCCATACTGTTATCTATGCTTCTAATGCGAAAATATTTGCAACAGGTTCGACGCAAAAAGAAGCGCTTGAGAATTATAAAAATGCGCTGAGTGGAAGCGGAGATTCATTTAGACCGACTTCAAATGGAAAAGAGGCGCAAAAAGAAGGCACTGTACAACGTGTATATAAAGAAAAATCAGGTGAAAATACAATCGTGTACGTACTGTTAGAGAATGAACAAAAAGTATTTATGATACCTGTGAAGAAATTCCCATATGCTATGTTTACAGAAGTGGGAGATCCAATTCAAATCACATATTTAGATACAGGGGAGGCGATGTCTTCCGTATCTAAATTTACAAATAATAATTTGAACAAGTAAAGCGATAGAAATTCTATCGCTTTTTTTTACAGAATTAAACAGGAAAATGCGCTATACTTGACGTATGTTTATGTTGTAACTATAATTGTTACGATTTAGTATGTATAGGAAAGGGTGAACGAAAAAAGTGAATGAAGTTAATCAGGAAATATATAAGCCTATAAAGATGAACCGGTTATGGATGATTCTTGTATTAGGAACACTTACGGCGATTGGGCCATTATCTATTGATATGTATTTGCCTTCGTTACCGAAATTAACGGATGACTTGCAAACAGGTGCATCCCTAGCCCAGCTTACATTAACAGCTTGTTTGCTTGGGCTTTCAGTAGGACAATTATTTGTTGGCTCAATTAGTGATATTTACGGAAGACGCAAACCTCTTATTATTGCTCTCATTATTTATGTTGCTTCTTCTTTACTTTGTGCTGTTGCGCCATCTATTTGGACTTTAGTATTATTACGCTTCCTACAAGGAGCTTCAGGATCAGCTGGGATTGTTATATCACGTGCAATGGTACGTGACATGTATTCAGGTTCTGAAATGACGAAGTTTTTCTCGCTGCTTATGTTAGTAAACGGAGCAGCACCTATTTTGGCACCGATTATTGGAGGGCAATTATTACAGTTTACAACGTGGCGCGGTGTTTTCATCGTTCTTGGAGCAATTAGCGTATTCATGTTAATCTCAGCTACTTTCGTATTGCGTGAAACATTACCTCCTGAAGAAAGAGAAACGGGTGGTTTGTCAGGAACTTTGGCGACGTACGGAAAATTGTTAAAGGACCGTCTGTTTATGGGATATGCATTGTCACAAGGATTAGTAACAGCGGCAATGTTTGCATACATTTCGGGTTCACCTTTTGTGTTGCAGAACATATACGGAGCATCACCACAGCAATTTAGTTTATTCTTTGCAATCAACGGTATCGGTATTATTATTGCTAGTCAGGTTACGGGTCGTTTAGCGGGGAAAGTGAATGAGAAGACATTATTTGTCTCTGGTATCATTATTGCAGCTGTTGGTGGTTTATGTTTACTACTGACAATCTTACTAGGAATAGGGTTAATTGGTGTTTTATGCTCGTTATTCCTTGTCGTATCAAGTGTTGGGGTTGTCTCAACAACTGGGTTCTCATTAGCGATGAGAAATCAAAAACAAGCTGCAGGAACAGCATCAGCTTTACTAGGTTTATTACAGTTCATTTCAGGAGCGCTTGTTGCACCGCTAGTAGGTATTGGTGGAAGTAACACCGCATTACCGATGGGTGTTGTAATAGCTCTTTGTGAAATTGGTGCGGTACTATGCTATTTATTTATGGCTAGAAGAAGTGAAAAGCAGTTTGAACTGCAAGCAAGACAAAATTTAGAGGCTTAACAAAAAAGAACTGATTCAAAGGGAATATTTGAATCAGTTCTTTTTTTCATTTCTTTGAAATACCTCATACATATTATTCATGATCGTATCATATAAAACAGCAAGTTTATCCCACACCCAGCGATTACTATCAACTTCTTTTTCCCCGCAGTCGATAATATCGGTATGGTCGGTAATTTTATACGCTTTTTTAACGATAATAGGAGCAATTTTCGGTATACGTGGGATTTCTTTTAAGATATCTGCGAAGTTTCCAATGTAGACATGCCCGATGATTTCGATTGTTAATGATTTATCTGATATATTTAGCACGGTATGAAATTGATTTGTATGTTGTTGTTTTAAATATTGGGCTAACTTAAATGGAGCATGCTTCTTTTTTAATACGCGGCGAAGGCTCTCTGTATTTTCGATATGAAGTGATTTTTCGCGAATAAGGACACGAATATCTTCTCCCATAAAAGGCATTGTATTGTACATAGATGATTCTCCTTAAAAACTTACATATGTTTGCGTTATGCATATGTAAGTCTAGCATGGTTTGTTCTTTATGTGTGCTTACAGTTTTGTAAGGTGCTGTAGTAAAGCAGTGCAAAAGTTATTTGTATAAAGTGACGATACTGTGACAAACATGTTGGTATATATGTTACGATGTCGTCTTAAGTGTAAAAAGTAGGATGTTCTCGGTATAATAACAAGTGGAGATAAAAGAAACTATAATGAGTAGTAGCTGTAGATAAAAGGAGAAGAAGAGATGAAGAAGGTTTTGGGTATTGCTGTAATGGGAAGTATGATCCTTCTAGCGGGATGTAATGGAAATAAAGATACGAAAGAAAAGGTAGAGCAATCTACAGAACAAACAGAAGAAATGAAAGAATACCGTGCAGTACATGAAAAATACGATTTGAAAATGAATAAAGAAATTAATAACGCACTGCAGTTATTTGAAGTGGCAAAAGAAAAGGGCGGTAAGGAAATAACGACTGCTACATATAAAGAAGATGTGCAAAAGGTAACAACGAGCATGTTAGAAGATATTGATCATATACGAAAAGAAATTCGTGTTCCGAAGTCGAAAGAGCAAGAACATGAGGTATATGTCGGCTTCTTGAATGAATCGGAACAAGCAATGAAAAAATTACAGAAGTTAGCTAAAGAAGAAGATTCATCGTTGATTCGTGATATAGAAATTAATTTTGCAACAGCATCGACATACTATAAACGTTTTCAAGCAGAAACGAAAAAATAACCTTGCCTATGCAAGGTTATTTTTTCTTCTTGCCATCTCCGTCTTCATCCTCGGATACTAATATCTTCTGTTCTTCGTGAAATTCGGAAATAGTTTGCCCGGTAATATTATCGAAAGGGGTATAAAAAGAGGTGATACTTTTCTTTTTGATGAAGAGTTTGTAGAAGCCGATGATGACAAGTATAACGATTGTTAAGGGTAATCCTATAGTAGCTAGAAGTAAGGGGTCTATCTTATAACTCCTTTCATATCTTTTTTATTATAAGAATGGCATAGATAAATAAAAGTATTAAAAACTGATTTTTCTAAATATATCCAATTTGATTGACTTTTCATTTTTTCAGAATTATAATTCAAAATATATAATTTGAACCAAATAATAATATAGCAATTTACTTATCCAGAGAGGTAGAGGGACTGGCCCTATGACACCTCAGCAGCGGGTTCTGTAATAGGAACACCGTGCTAATTCCAGCAAGCAAGTCTTGAAAGATAAGTGATGGGCCTTTGTTTATTAAGCCTTGATCTTATTTTTTAAGATCAAGGCTTTTTGTATTCTAAAAAGAGAAAAGGGAGTAATGGAAAAAGTACGTTCATAAAACTAAGTAAATAAATGTGTTTAGGGGGTATTGAAGTGTATGTAATTAAAAAATTATCAGTTATGGTGTTCACGCTATGGGTTATTACGACGGTGACATTTCTAATTATGCATATTATTCCGGGGGATCCATTTTCATCAGATGCAAAAATCTTTCCTGAAGAAGTGATCCAAAACATGAGAGCGAAGTATCACCTTGATGAACCGTTATGGAATCAATATGTTGCTTATTTAGACGGTGTAGTTCATTTTGATTTTGGTGAATCTGTTCAGTCAACCGGGCAAGGTGTATCAGAAATTATAACGACAGGATTTGGTCCATCAGCAATTATTGGTTTACAAGCACTTATTATTTCATTGCTAGTCGGAATTGCTGCAGGTACATTTGCTGCTCTCTATCATGGGAAGGTAATTGATTACGGTGTAAGTTTACTTGCCATCCTCGGTATTTCTATTCCGAGTTTTATTTTAGCACCACTATTTATACAAGTATTCGCTATTCAATTCGAGCTCTTACCAGTAGCCTCTTGGGGTACATTTGAACATACAGTATTGCCATCCTTTGCGTTAGCGTTAGGGCCAATCGCAGTGATTACAAGGTTTGTTCGTTCTAATATGATCGAAGTACTGCAGAGTGATTATATTAAGTTAGCAAGAGCAAAAGGCATACCAATTAAGAAGATTATTATAAGACACGCTCTTCGAAATGCGATTGTTCCAGTACTTACATTTGTTGGACCGTTAATGGCTGGACTCTTAACGGGGACTTTCGTTATTGAAAAAATCTTTTCAATTCCTGGCCTAGGAAAATATTTTGTAGATAGTATTTTTAACCGAGACTATCCGGTGATTATGGGAACAACAATTTTCTATAGTGCATTATTAATTACTTGTATTTTCATTACAGATATTATTCACCGTATTGTTGATCCACGTATTCGTTCTATTACGTAAGGAAGGGGATGTTTAGATGGGGGCTTATGAAATTAATGACCAGTTATTAACAAATGAAGAGAAAAAAGAATTAACGATAAATAAAAATCAGCAAACGATTAGCAGAAAGAAAGAAGTGTTTCGTAAGTTTATATCGAATCCAATCGCAGTTTTAGGAACAGTGACGTTATTGCTAATTATTGTTTTCTCGCTTATTGGCGAAAGTTTAACTTCATTTACTGCGAGTGAACAAGTAAAAGAGGCAACAAATTTACCGCCGAGTAGTGAACATTGGTTTGGAACAGATGATCTAGGGAGAGATATTTGGGCACGTACTTGGGCTGGTGGGAAGATTTCACTAACAGTTGGATTAGTAGCAGCTGCCCTCGATATAGGGCTCGGTGTACTGATTGGTGGATTTAGTGGATATGTGAGAGGGCGTAATCGCCTTGGAACGTTAATTGATGAGTGGATTATAAGAGGAATTGAAGTATTATACGGCATCCCATATTTATTAATTGTTATTTTACTATTAATTGTTATGAAACCAGGTCTTTTCACCATTATTATCGCCCTTGCATTAACGGGATGGATTGGAATGGCTCGTCTCATTCGAGCACAAGTATTGTCTTTAAAACAACGAGAGTTTGTTATTGCAGCAGAGCGATTAGGTACATCACATATGAAAATTATATATGGGCATTTAATTCCGAATTTAACAGGGATTATTATCGTCAATTTATCATTTACAATTCCAGCAGCTATTTTTTCAGAATCATTTTTAAGCTTTATAGGACTTGGGGTACAATCACCGGCAGCAAGCTGGGGGACGATGACGAATGATGCACTTGGGACATTATTGAGTGGGGAATGGTGGCAGCTATTCTTCCCAGCAATCATGATTGCACTCATTATGTTCGCATTTAATGCGATTGGTGATGGTTTGCAAGATGCAATTGATCCAAAAATCGTAAAACGGAATCGAAAGGAGAAAAAACATGGGACAGCTCTTATCTTTAGAAAACGTAACGTTAGCCGTTGAAAAAGAGAATAGTAAGCAAGCAATTGTGAAACATGTTTCCTTTTCTATTAACGAAGGTGAAATAGTTGCACTTGTAGGAGAAAGTGGTTCAGGAAAAAGTGTTACAGCACAATCCATTATCGGCTTGAATCAAGAATTAATTCATATCGATGATGGAAATGTATCTTTCCAATCAAAGGAATTAACGAATTTACAAGAATCAGAATGGAATCAAATTCGCGGAAAAGATATTTCCTTTATATTTCAAGATCCGCTTTCATCTTTAAACCCAACGATGAAGGTAGGCAAACAAATTACAGAAGTAATTTTGCAACATGGGAAAAAGTCGAAAAGAGAGGCAAAGGGAATTGCGATTAACTTGTTAACAGATTTAGGGATACATGAAGCAGAGAAACGCTTTGAACAGTACCCACATCAATTAAGCGGGGGGATGAGGCAGCGTATTTGTTTAGCAATTGCGTTTGTTTGTCATCCAAAGCTTGTAATTGCAGACGAGCCGACAACAGCGTTAGATGTAACGATTCAGAAACAAATTATGGGGCTATTAAAAGAAAGAAAAGAAAAACAAAATACGAGTATTTTACTAATTACACATGATTTGGCACTTGTACGTGAGGTAGCTGATCGAGTAGTTGTTATGTACGGGGGACGTGTTGTTGAAAAAGGAACGATACAGGAGGTAATAGGTTCTCCTAAACATCCATATACGAAAAGCTTATTACAAGCAATTCCGAATATGGATGATTCCGAAAAGGTATTACGTGCTATAGAAGGAACGACACCTTCCATTGAAACATTAAATAGCTTTGGTTGTCCTTTTGTAAATCGTTGTCCAGTAGCCATAAAAGAATGTATTCATCGTTTCCCAGAGAGAACAACGTATTCTAAGGAGCATAGTTCACATTGCTGGCAGCATGTTCTGGAGCATAATAAAGCGAAATCAAAAGAGAAGGTGAATGCCTCATGACGACAGATTTAATTACTGTAAAGCAAGTAACGAAAACATATGGAAGTAAAAGTAAAGAAATCACAGCGTTAAAAGATATATCACTTTCTATCCCGAAAGGAACAACACTTGGCATTATTGGTGAAAGTGGTTCAGGAAAAACAACACTTGGAAAGCTCATAGCAGGGATTGAGAGTCCAACGTCTGGTGAAATTGATTATAACGGTCAAGTTGTTCACATGCTGAAGTCAGCTCATAAGCGAGATTTTTTACAGAAAGTACAGTTCATTTTTCAAGATTCTACAGCTGCATTAAATCCGCGCTGGAAAATACGCGATAGCGTAACGGAAGGTTATATTTCATTCGGTTTAGGTGATAAAGGATTGAAGGATAAAGTAGCGGGTGATGCCCTGGAGCGTGTTGGATTAGATAGAAGATATATTGATCGATATCCGCATGAATTTAGCGGAGGACAACGTCAACGTATCGCTATTGCAAGAGCGTTATTGTGTGAGCCAGAAGTATTGATTCTTGATGAACCAATTTCAGCATTAGACGTTTCATTGCAAATTCAAATTGTACATCTGCTGCAAAAAATCCAAAAAGAACAAGGTTATACATATTTATTCATCGCGCACGATTTACCGATGGTTCACTATTTATGTGAAAAAGTAGCTGTTCTATACAAAGGAGAACTTGTTGAATTTGGAAATACGGACGAAGTATTCCGTAATCCACAACATTCTTATACAAAAACACTATTGGCATCAACACCAAAAATTTCAGGTTAAAGGAGAATGTAGGATGAAGAAGTTTTTACTGTTTGTCATTATGACTGTTTTAGCAATTACTTCTGTCGCTTGCGGTAAGAAAGAGACGCAAAAGGCGAGTGCTGGTAAGGGAGAAGGAGATCGATTAGTAACGAATATTGGTAGCGATCCATATACACTTGATTCCGCTATTGCGACAGATAGTACTTCAGGTTATGTAATTGGGCATTTATTCTCAAGCTTATATACGCAAGATAGTGATGGGAAATATCAAAATGAATTAGCAGAGAAAGAGGAAGTGAATGCTGATGGAACTGAGTATACAATTCATTTAAAGAAAAATATTAAATGGTCAGATGGTTCTGCTATTACAGCAAATGATTTTGAATTTGCGTGGAAGCGATTATTAAATCCGAAAACGGGTTCTATGAATGCGACAGAAATGTATTTTATTAAAGGGGCAGAGGCATACAATACTGGAAAAAGTGAAGAAGGACAAGTTGGCATTCAAGTCATTGATCCTCAAACATTAAAGGTAACACTTGAGCACCCAGTGTCTTCTATTAAACAAAAATTAGCAAGTTCATTATTCATTCCATTATCTAAAAAATCAATTGATGATAATAATAAATTAAAAACAGATCCAAAAGAGTTAATTACGAACGGACCATTCACGTTAAAAGAATGGAAGCATAATCAGGCTATTACAGTACAAAAAAATAAAGAATACTATGATAAAAAGGTAACATTAAAAGAAATTGAGTTTCGTATTATTCCAGACTCTAAAACAGCGTACCAATTATATAAATCAAAAGAATTAGATTTACTAAGTGGTTTACCACAAGAGATGATTGAGAAAGAAAAAGGAAGTAAAGAATACAAGCGTGTTGCAGGATTCTCATCTTATATTTATTCGTTTAACGTAGAAAAAGAGCCATTCACAAATGCGAAAGTGCGTAAAGCATTCTCATTAGCAGTTGATCGTAAGTTCATCGTTGAAAAACTGTATAAGAATAATGCACAAGAAGCAAATGCATTCGTTCCAGAAGGAGCAAAAACACAAAGCGGCCGTGATTTCCGTAAAGAAAAAGGTGGTTACGTTAAATTTGATCCAGCAGAAGCGAAAAAATTATTAGAAGAAGGCATGAAAGAACAAGGCTGGTCTACATTACCTGAAGTAACATTAAAATTCACTACAGATACACAACATAAAAAAGTAGCAGAAGCAATGCAAGAAATGTTTAAGAAAAATCTTGGCGTAGATATTAAATTAGAAAATAAAGAGTGGAAGAGTTACATCGACACATATAAGCAAAGTGATTTCCAATTAGCTTATATGGGATGGGGCGGTTCTCTATTAGACCCAATTACTAAATTAGATTTATATGCAGGTGATGGTCCAAACAATTATGCAAAATGGCATAATAAAGAATTTGATGCTTTAGTGAAGGAAGCAGAAGTTGAACAAAATGAAGATAAGCGTTTTGACTTATTGCATAAAGCGGAAGATATTATGTTTACAGATTCACCATTAATTCCAATTATATTCCCGTCGGATTCCTATTTACAAAAACAAACGGTATCTGGACTTCAATATTATGTTGGATCTAAACCAGATTTAAGATATGGAAAAATAAAGAAGTAGGCAACCGCCTACTTCTTTATTTTACTTCTCTTTTATATTCTTTTTTCGTTCCATCAGAGAAGACAACTTCTAAATCAAATTTTTGATAGTCTTTATCAAGTTTGAACACGTTCACTACTTGATCGATTACTTCTTGGTCAGCAGTATCTTTATCAAATTTTAATTCTTGTAGAAGTGGGCTTAATTTTGTGATAGCCTCGTCTCCTGTTAATTTTACATCTGCTTTATGATCTTCAATTTTTGCTTCCATTTTTTTATCTGCTGCTACATTTTTATAGTCTGCTTCGTAGTCTTTCTTTGTATCTTGGTAGTCTGCCTTTAAATCGAATTCATTGAAGTTTAGTTTTAAATCTGCAGGAGCCTCGTTTTTTGCTTCTTCAGTCGTCTTTTTATTAGAAGTTGTATCTTCTTTTGCAGGAGCTTTACATCCTGTTAATGCAGGTACTAGCATAAGAGCTAATAAAATTGATAGTAGAGTTCTCATTATAAATTCCTCCTTATGTAAATTCGTTCTATACAAGTTTCTCCTAAAATCATGTAATTATGTATGTGTTGAAAATAAATTATTATTCTGTAGTCACAAGGGCTAATCCGCAATTTAAATCAAAAACGATTTGTATGTATATGGTAAATTGAAGTTGTGAGGAGATACTGAAATGCTTTCTAAAACATATGCAGCGAATGGCTATTATACAATAATATTTTGAGGAGTTAGTTTAGAGAGAAATATTATTGTATTATTAGTTATTGTATCGGTTACACAATCAGTAGCAGTGATGACTTTAGCTATAAAAGGAATGGTGAAGGGAAGAAGAAGCTCTGTAGTTAAAGAAGCATAAAATAAAAAGGTATCCTAATTGGATACCTTTTTATTAGCACTTATTATTTTGCAACTTCTGTCCACTTGTAGTTAAACTCACCACCGAAGTCAGTTGTTACAAGTCCTTTAATGAAAGAGCGTTGTAAGTAAGAACGACCTTGTTGGTATAAAGGAGCGACAGCGCCGTCTTGTAATAGAATTTTTTCAGCTTGCTTCATTGCTTCAAAGCGTGCTTTTTCATCGCTAGCTAAATCTGTTTTTACTTTATGAATTAGCTCATCGTACTCTTTGTTAGAGTATTTATCGAAGTTATAAGCACTATCTGTTGTAAATAAATCTAAGAATGTAATTGGATCAGCGAAGTCAGGGCCCCATCCGTCAATACCAATTTCATAGTCACCACTTAATAGTAGTTTCAACTGTTGTTTACGTGGTTGCGGTTTTAAATTCACTGTTAATCCATCTAAGTTCTTTTCTAACTCACCTTTTAAATATTCACCAGTCTTTTTAGCTAAAGCATTGTCACTTGTTAATAGTTCGATTGTTACTTTGTCAGTACCAAGTTCTTGTTTTGCTTTTTTCCAGTTTTCTTTCGCTGTTTTCACATCATCCTTGACTAGATTTCCATTTTCTTTACGGAAGTCATTGCCATCAGGACTTTTTGCAAATTTCGCAGGAACCATTCCTTCAGCTGGAATAGCACCGTTATTTAAAATTGTTTCTACGTAAGCTTTTTTATTCATTGCGCCGTTAATAGCAAGGCGTGCATGTTGATTTTTTAATGTTTCATTTTTTTGATTTAATCGTAAGAATTGAATGCCGACTTCAGCGCGTTCCTTGAAGTTTGGATCGCTCTTATATTTATCAACAAACTCTGCAGTTAAAGCAACACGATCAATTTGTCCTGAATCATATAAGTTCACTTCTGTAGACTTATCTTTAACGACATTGAAGTTGATTTCTTCTAATTTTACAGTTTTAGCATCCCAATAGTTAGGGTTTTTCTTCAATTGGAAGCTTTGTTCATGTTTCCAGTTCTCTAATGTGAAAGCACCGTTGTAAATTAAATGATTTGTTTCTAAACCGTATTTATCGCCTTGAGACTTTAAGTACTCTTCATTAATTGGTAAGAATGTTGAGAATGTCGTTAAGCTTAAGAAGTAGGGAACAGGACGGTCTAGTTGTACTTCTAACGTTTTGTCATCGACAGCTTTGACCCCTAGTTGATCAATTGGCAATTGTTTTTGGTTTATTTGTTTCGCATTCTTTATATCGAAGAATAAGAATGCGTATTCAGCTGCTGTATCAGGATTTACGGCACGTTGCCAAGCGAAGGCAAAGTCCTTTGCTGTAACAGGAGTACCGTTTGACCATTTTGAATCACGAAGATGGAATGTATATTTCGTTTTATCGGGACTAACGTCAACCGACTCAGCGACACCAGGAACCGGTTTATTATCTTCTCCCATTGCATATAACCCTTCAAAAACATTGCGCATTACGTTCATGGATTCCCCATCCGTTGCTTTTGCAACATCCATTGTTGGAATTTCTGAAGCGAATGATAAGTTAATTGCCTGTTTATCAGGTGCTTTATCGTTTGCTTTCGCTCCGCTTGCGTTATCTTTATTTCCCCCGCAAGCAGTTAGTAATAGACTTGCCCCTAAAACAGATGCAACAACAGGTATAACTTTTTTCTTCATTGTTCGTTCCTCCCTAAATGTGTTGTTCGTAACGTCATAATGTCCAGGTCTTGAAGTGTGGCTATAGAAGAGAAAACCTATTATAGATATTTGCATGTAGGTAGTCAGGTGTTCTATATGTATATACATGTTGAACTATAATTTATCGTTATATGTTTCAACGTAGTAGACGTTATATTATGATGGTGAAATATTTTGTTTCTTTGATTATTTAGAATATTAACACTGAAAAGAACTATATGTCAATAATAAAAAGTTGAGCATTAATTTTTTAAAATAATATATTAAAAAAGCGGATTTTCTCTTATTGAGAATCCGCTTTTAATACATTTTTCCAATAAAATAATTGCTGTAGATAGAAAAACTTCAATTCAGCTTGCCTTTTATTTTTCAATTTGTGCCCATTTGAAGTTTAATTGGCCTGCAAAGTCTACTTGCACAATTCCTTTCACATAAGAACGTTCTAAATAAGATTCGCCTTTTTGGTAAAGAGGAGCGATAACTGAGTCTTTAAATAATATTTTCTCAGATGCTAGTAATGCTTCCCAGCGAGCTTTTTCATCACCAGCTAAAGTCGTTTTCACTTTTTCAATTGTTTCATCGAACTCCTTATTAGAGTAATGATCCAAGTTGTAAGGGTTATTCGTTGTAAACAATTCAAGGAATGTAATTGGATCAGCAAAGTCAGGGCTCCAGCCGTCAATACCAATTTCATAGTCACCTTTTAATAAAAGTGAAACTTGTTGTTTACGTGGTTGTGGTTTCACATTTACTGTTAATCCATCTAAATTCTTTTCTAGTTGTCCTTTTAAGAACTCACCAGTTTTCTTATCAAGGTCAGCATCACTTGTTAATAATTCTAATGTTATTTTTTCAGAACCAAGCTCTTGTTTCGCCTTTTTCCATAACTCTTGTGCAGATTTTGTATCAACTTTGGTTAAATCCCCGTTTATAGTACGGAAGTCTTTTCCATCAGGCCCTTTTGCAAAGTTTTTTGGAACGAGACCAAAGGTTGGTGTAGAGCCATCATTTAATAACGTATTTACAAAGGATTTTCGATCAATTGTTTGATCGATTGCTTGGCGTGCAGACACGTTTTGTAGTACTTTGTTTTGTTGGTTCATACGTAAAAATTGTACGCCTACGTTCGGGCGTTCTTTAAAGTTCGCATCTTTTTTATATTTATCAACGAAGTCGGATGTTAATTTTATACGGTCTAATTGTTTTGATTCGAATAGGTTTACTTCTGTTGATTTTTCTTTTACGACGTTAAAATTGATTTCCTCTAGTTTGACAGTATCTTTATCCCAATAGGTAGGGTTTTTCTTGAATTTAAAGCTTTGTTCATGCTTCCAATCGCTTAGTGTAAAAGCGCCGTTGTACAAGATTGTATTGTCTTCTAAAGCGTACTTATCACCTTGTTTTTTAAAGAATTCCTCGTTAATTGGTAGAAATGTTGGGAACGCTGTTAAGCTAATAAAATATGGAACAGGGCGTTCTAATTCTACCTCAAACGTATGGTCATCAACTGCTTTTACACCAAGTTGGTCGGCTGGAAGTTCTTTGTTGTTAATTTTTGTTGCATTTTTAATATCAAAGAATAGAAATGCATATTCAGAGGCTGTTGCTGGATCGACAGCTCTTTGCCAAGCGAAGACAAAATCTTTCGCTGTAACAGGAGTGCCGTTTGACCATTTTGAATCTCGCAGGTGGAATGTGTATTTCGTTTTATCGCCACTTACTTCATGAGATTTTGCAACACCAGGGACAGGTTTATTACCTTCACCAAGGTTATACAAACCTTCAAATACGTTTCTCATTACTTGACCAGAATCAGTATCTGTAGCACGAGCTGTATCCATTGTTCGTATTTCAGTAGGTGAAGATAAGTTTAAAACCTGTTTACTAGGCGCCTCGTCTTTTGCATTTGTTCCGCTTGCTTCGTTTTTATAGCTACCGCAACCAGTTAATAAAATACTTACTCCTACAACTGATGCAATACCGGGTACAAACTTATTTTTCATTTGATTTTCCTCCTAAATAATTAAGTTTGGATGATGATGAGGGAAATGAAAAATAAAAAATCCCTCTTTTCATATTGAGAAAGAGGGATTTTTACGTACAAGTTATGCACCCGTATATAAACGAAGTCCCTCATTCTATCTTTCAAGCTATAAAGCTTGCAGGAAGTGGCACAGTATTCAAAAATGAACCTGCTGCCGAGGTTTCAAAGGGCCAGTCCCTCCACCTCTCTTGATACAATGAGTAAACGAATAAACTTTATTAATTTTTGTGTTTCTTTGATAATTCAAAATCTTACACCTTGGATGATGAAGTGTCAACTGAATGGAATATAGTTTAAATTTTCAGTTTTCTCTAGCGAAAAACCACTGCATATGGCAGTGGTTTTTCTACTAGAAGTTAAAGTTATCTGGATCTGGACCAACGCGACGGTCTTCATTTAAAGCTTGAATTGCTTTCATATCATCAGCACTTAATTCAAAGTCGAAGATGTTTGCATTTTCAATAATGCGATGTTCTTTAATAGATTTAGGGATTGTTACAACTTCGTTTTGTAGATCCCAGCGTAAAATAATTTGCGCAGTTGATTTATTATATTTTGTCGCAATTTCTTGCAACGTTGGATTATCTAATAGTTGTCCTTGCATTAATGGTGACCAAGCTTCAAGCTGGATATTATGTTCTTTACAGAAAGCGTGCAACTCTTCTTGTGCTAGACGTGGGTGGTATTCCACTTGATTGACCATTGGCTTAATTTCAGCAATTTCAAATACGTCTTGTAAGTGGTGAATATGGAAATTACTCACGCCAATTGCACGAACACGGCCGTCTTTATAAAGTTTTTCTAACGCTTTCCATGATTCAGTATATTTCCCTTTTACAGGCCAATGTACTAAATATAAATCTAAATACTCTAGTCCTAATTTTTCTAATGTAGTTTCAAATGCTTGAAGTGTTGTTTCATATCCTTGATCGCTATTCCATACTTTTGATGTAATAAATAATTCTTCACGTGAAACACCTGATTCACGGATTGCTTGGCCAACGCCTTCTTCATTTTGATAAATTGCTGCAGTATCGATACTGCGGTAGCCATTTTTAATTGCTGCTTTCACAGACTCAATTACTTCTGAACCATCTTCTACTTTAAAAACACCTAAGCCGAACCAAGGCATTTTTACACCGTTATGTAATGTTGTATAGTCTTTTAAACTTGTTAAACTCATATTATTTCCCCCTAGCTTTTTTGTTTGTTGCTTCTACTGCTTTTTGAATTGCCTCTGAAAAATTATATTCATATAAAGCTTTGAGACCTTCAGCTGTGGAACCACCTGGTGTTGTTACTTGTTCGCGGAGGTTAGCTGGATCTTGCGTTTGTTCGAGCATAGAGGCAGAGCCAGAAATCATTTGAATGACAAGGTGTTTGGCAGTCGCTTCATCAACTCCATAACTTTTTGTTGCTTCAATTAAGCTTTCAGCAAAGTAATAAAGGAAGGCTGGTGCACTTCCCGTAACTGCAGTAAGCTGATGAACTTCTTCCTCAGTGCAAAGTTGCGAAGTACCAATACCTCTTAAAAGCAGTTGCAAGGTTTCCTGATGCATCTCGGTTACCGATTGTCCCATTGTATATAAGGAGATAGACTTTCCGATTTCAGCAGCTGTATTTGGCATAATCCAAGCAACAGGTGTTCCTTTAGGAAGTCTTTCTTCTAAATAAGATGGGCCAATGCCAGCAGCTACCGTTACGACAAGTTGATTCGATAGTAACGGAGATAATTCCGCTAATAAACCTTCATGTGCAGAAGGCGGCATTGCTAAAACAATCGTATCAACAGATGTAACATGCTGCTTCCAATCTGTTGTAGTAGACACATTATATCGCGCTTGTAATTGTTCCAGTTTTTCTACGTTGCTTCGGTTAGAAACGATAATTTCTTCGATGTATTCTTTGCTTGTTTTCAGTAATCCGGAAAATATAGCTTCTGCCATACGACCAGCACCAATAAATAGAATTCGATGTTTAGTTAGCATATCCTCTATTCCTTTCTAGTGGAGATATGTTATAAAAAACGATACCATTTTTAAGAGAATTTTGTAAAAAGAAAAGGCTTATTGTAGATGGAATAGATAATGAAAAGTAGGAAATTAATGGTGAAAGGGAGAGTGATTCCTTATACTGGTGATAGGGAATTTATTACACATCTGGGGAGAGATGATTATGATTAGAAGTCCGCTCTTTTTACTCATTACTAGTATTATTTGTGTATTGGTTGGATTATATATTCAATCGAGCTATATTGAAATCTTTGCATCGGTCATGGGAATTATCAATGTTTGGCTATTAGCAAGAGAAAAAGTATCCAACTTTTTATTCGGTATGATTACTGTTGCGGTATTTCTATATATTTTTATTACACAAGGTTTATATGCAATGGCAGTATTGGCAGCCTTTCAATTTATATTTAATGTATATGGTTGGTATCATTGGATTGCACGTAGTGGGGAGGAAGAGGTAAAAGCAACAGTTCGTTTAGATTTGAAAGGTTGGATTTTCTATATAGTCTTTATTTTAGCTGCATGGATTGGTTGGGGTTATTATCAAGTCCATTACTTAGAATCAACAAGTCCATATTTAGATGCTTTAAATGCTGTATTAGGCTTAGTAGCTCAATTTATGCTAAGTCGAAAAATCTTAGAAAACTGGCATTTATGGATTTTATATAATGTAGTTAGTATTTCAATTTATATTTCCGCCGGGTTATACGTTATGCTAATATTAGCTGTTATTAATCTCTTTATATGTATAGCTGGTTTACTAGAGTGGAAGAGCAACTATAAAAGACAAGGGCATGTCAATAATTATATTTAGAAAGTAATTGAAAGAGAAAAACCCCTGAAGCACATACGCTTCAGGGGTTTACTAATAGGTTATAAGTTTATGCTTTTGTCATACCTAACAATACAGCGCCACCGATAATTAAAACACTACCAAGTGCAATAAAGATCAATTGACGTTTTGTTTTCTTTTCACCTAAGAAGACAATCGCACCGAATGTTGAGATAACGATTCCAGTTTGAGATAATGGGAAGCTTGTTGCTACTCCGACACGTGGTAGTGAAAGAAGTAAGAATAAGTTTCCAGTTCCCCATAGTAAACCAGATAAAGCATTACGGATTGCATATTTGTTAAATGGTTTATGTTTAGATGTCAGTACAACTGCACCAACAAACATACCAACTGCTTGTGGTAAAATAGCAGACCAACCATCGATGTTATACCAACGAATAATAATTACATATACAAGATAGCCAAAAGTAGAAACAATTAAAGTAAGAAGTCCTTTTTTCAATTGTCCTGGTGGCTGAGCATTTTCTTTATCATCTAATGATGTGAATACAACACCAACTACGATTAATAGGATTGCAATCGTTCCCAGAATGATCGTTGTAGTAGTAGTCCACTCGCGGAAAGCGATAACCCCAAAGATAGAAGTTGCAACAAGTTGCATACCAGTAGAAATCGTTACAGTAGTTGAAACACCTAGTTTTTCAACTGTTTTTAATTGGTTTACTTGTCCTAAAGCCCAGAATAAACCTGAAATAAAACCAACAATCAAGATTGTCATTGTTAAAGCTGGTTGAGTAAATACATACATAATTGTTGCGAAGAATAGAGCACCGATTGTCATACCTACCGTTTGGCTATATGCACCACCGCCCATTTTTACGCTTACTAATAAGATGTTTCCCCATGCAATTGCAGGAAGAAGCGCTAATAAAATGTCCATTACAAGACTCCCTTCGTTTTGCTATACCAATATAATTACATATCGTTCTAACGATCGGTAATGCCCCACTACTAGAGTAGAAGATTACCGATCGCTAAAACAGGATGAAGAATTCACAATATAAATGCGTTTTCATTTCTTCATTTTTTCAAACACCTCCATATAATAACAGGAAATTGCCTATTTTAGAAAGTAAATTCAAATAGAATGTATATTTAAATAAAAGGTAAAATTCAGTTATTTCCCAGTGGTATATTTTTATTTCCTAAGAAATAAAAAAGCAGCTTCAAAAAGAGCTGCCTTAAGAGTTAGTAATTCTTTTATTAATAAGCTGAATACATAGCAAAAATAGGAGGGACATACTAATAGTGATAACGACAAGTGTCCAGGCGAGCTGCATATTACTTGCATCAATCGCCATATAAATTGCAGTTGGGATAGTCTGTGTTTTACCAGGAATATTTCCGGCAAACATGAGTGTAGCACCAAACTCACCAAGCGCACGAACGAAGCTCAAAATCATTCCGCTTAGTAAAGCAGGAAATGCGAGCGGAAGTGTGACGTGTAGAAAAACTTGATATTCACTTGCACCAAGATCACGAGCGCTTTCTTCAATTTGTACATTCGCGATAGAAAATCCTGTTTTTGCTGATTGATACATAAGCGGAAATGCAACAACTGTAGAAGCAATGATCGCAGCAGTAGATGTGAACATAATAGATTGCTGAAATATTGATTCTATCCACATTCCAATGGGGCTGTTATTTCCAAAAATAATAATGAGAAAAAAGCCGATTACAGTTGGCGGAAGTACCATTGGTAATAAGAAAATCGTTTCTAGTATTACTTTATATCTCCATGAGGAACGTGCTAGCGCTCTTCCGATTATCGTTCCTAAAATTGTAACGATAATGGTGGCACATGTGGCTACTCGTAAAGATA
Source organism: Bacillus cereus group sp. MYBK245-2 (assembly GCF_051916145.1). Lineage (NCBI taxonomy): Bacteria > Bacillati > Bacillota > Bacilli > Caryophanales > Bacillaceae > Bacillus > Bacillus cereus group sp. MYBK245-2. The sequence continues at coordinate 40,696 of NZ_JBQAGB010000021.1, forward strand.
GAAAGATTGGTGATAAAATAGTATCAAAGCTCATGGCAATTATGATAGGACGGTAAATCCATATTTCTTAAAGATAGATTGTGCATCTTTTGACTGCAAATACTCATAAAATGAAGTCGCCTCTTTCTTATGCTTAGATTCTTTTATAACACCTAAAGGATAGTGAATTGGCTCATGAGAAGTAGCAGCTGCTGTCTCGCCAATCTTCACTTTTTCTGAAATAAGAGCATCTGTTTTGTATACAATACCAGCATCGACATTCCCTGTTTCTACATATGTTAACACTTGGCGAACATCTTTTGTAAATACGACTTTATTTTGAACATCATTCCAAAGGTTTTCGTGCGTTAGAGAAGCTTTTGCATATTTGCCAGCAGGTACAGATTCAGGTGTACCAAGTGCAATTTTTTTGATTTTCTCATCTTTTAAATCTTGAAATTTTGTAAGAGAACTATCTTTAGGGATGACTAGAACTAGTTCATTTCCAAGAAGATTTTTCCCTTCCTTTTCATTAATGAATCCTTTTTTAACAAGAGTTTGGAATTTATCTTCTGCTGCTGAGAAGAATAAATCAGCGGGTGCGCCCTGTTCGATTTGTTGTTGAAGTGCACCAGAAGCACCGAAATTAAAAGAAAGTTTAATATTAGGTTCTTTTTCTTTATATTTTGTTTCAATTTCTTTTAATGCATCTTGTAAGCTTGCAGCTGCCGATATAGTAAGTTCAACTGTTTTTCCTTCTTTAGCAGTTGATTTCTCTTTCTTATCTCCGTTTGTACATGCAACGCTAAATATAAGAAGAAAAGAAAATATAAGCGCCCCTATGGATCGTAATGTAAACTTGTTCATAAGAAAATCCCCTTTCATTTTGACATATTCAATTATAACTAATTATAACTAAATATAACTAGTTATAATTTGAAAGATGTAGTTGCTCTTAAAATATAGGAGAAATATTCTTTTCTTTGTTACAATAAAGGAAGAAAGTGAGGAATCGTCTATGGATCATCATTCCTACACAACGGAAGAAGTAGCGAAGCGATTAAAAGTATCAAAATTAACTGTATACGATCTAATTAAAAAAGGAGAACTTCCTTCTTATAGAATTGGTAGACAGATGCGCATTGATGCAGCAGATTTAGAACAATATATTAAGCAAATGAAAACAGGTAACGTACAAGTTACTCCTGTAAAGAATAACAGTAATAGTATCTCGAATACATGTATTATTAGCGGACAAGAACTAACGTTAGACATGTTGGCAAAACGTATAGAAAATCGCCTGCCAAGTTCAAATATATTAAGGGCATATCAAGGTAGTTTAACGAGTCTAGTAAAAATGTATCAAGGAGAAGGAAGTATCGTTAGCTTGCATTTGTTTGATGGCGAAACGGGTACATATAATGTTCCTTACGTAAAACGTATTTTAGTAGGACAACCATGTACGATGATTAATTTATTAGCAAGGAACGTTGGGTTTTATGTGCAAAAGGGAAATCCAAAAAATATAAAAACATGGGCTGATTTATCTCAATCATCTATACGATTTGTAAATCGAGAAAAAGGTTCTGGTATTAGGGTGTTAGTCGATGAACAATTGCGCATTCAAAAGTTAAATAAAGAACGTATTAGTGGATATGAGTGGGAAGAATCGAACCATCTTGGTGTTGCCACGCAAGTGGCGAATGGAAAAGCTGACGTCGGAGTAGGGTCAGAAAAGTTTTCGCAAATTGTAAATGTAGACTTTATTCCAATCATGAAAGAACAGTATGATTTAGTGATTTTGAAGAATAAAGAAAATGAAGAGCTGATCGAAGTTGTGAAAGACATTCTGCAATCGGAAGAATTTCATAATGAATTAAAGGCGATTGGCGGATATGATATGACGAAAACAGGTCAAATTATATATGAAATAAAGTGAAACTTTAATCAGTGGGGGGCTTCATCCCCCACTGATTATCAGCCCTCACCAATCGGACTTTAATGGGCAGCCCGACCCCCACCTAACTTCTTTGCTTTCGCTGCATTTTGAGGTGGGGGTCTTACTGCCCATTAAAGCGGGACAAACTAAAAAGCTGCTTGTCTATAAGACGAGCAGCTTTTTCTCTATATAAAGGGGTTTGGGGAAACAAAGTGTTAAACAAGACTTTGAGCAAGTGAGTAAATGAAAGCTGTAAGAAGAGTCGCTCCACTTGCAAGTCCGAAAAAGTCTGATTTGTTGAAAGTAATGTTGTTCATTATAATCTCTCCTTATTTGTTTAATGTAGTTGCAACAGCTTTTGCATCGACAAGTGCGGATAGCACCATGCCCATTGTATTTAAAAATTTGTTTGATTTCATTTTGTTCATCATGCGTATCCGCTCCTTTTCGAATTGTTGTTGCCCTGCTTTATGTCTTAATTATAGGAAATATGATCGTCTGCAACTATCGAATTAGCTTACGGAAGACTTACACTTTTGTAAGAAAAAAAGACATTCGTGTAAGAATGTCTTTTAAAGCATATTAATGTGGTGGTGCTCTTCAATTGTTTTTAAAAAGCTACGCATTGAATTCGTCATATAGCTATCCTTGCGGCGTATGAAAACCGTTGAAATACTGCCGTATTTTTCAGGGATTGCATGACAATGTACTTTCCCTGCTTTAGAAAGATGGTGGACAGCAGACTGTGGTACGAGCGTAATTCCAAGGCCGAGTGCAACACTGTTTAATATTGTCTCTAATATATTAAATTCCATAATTCTTTTTGGTAGCAAACCTTCGTCTTTCAGCCATCGTTCTAGTTTGGAACGGTATCCACAACCTTGGTTAAAAACGAGTAGAGGCGTTGTTGTAAATTCTTCTATATGAAAAGCTTTATTTTGTGTTACAAGCATTAATTTTTCTGTACTAACATCGTATTGATCAATAAGTGGGTGTTTTATTGGTCCTGATATAAAAGCGCCATCTAATTGATGATCGAGTACTTCTCTAATTAATTCTTCTGTTAAACCTGCTTGTAATGACAAATCGACGTTCGGATAGCTTTTATAGTAAGAAGATAAAATGGTAGGTAATGTACTTACTGTTTCGACAGTACCGATTTTTAATATGCCAGAGGGTGTTTCGCTATCTAAAAATACTTGTTTTAGCTCATCAACATCTTGCAAAATTTTATTAACATAAACGAGCATTTTTCTTCCTTCAGCTGTTAAAGTCATGCCTCGTTTATGACGATAGAAGAGCGGTGTTTTCAGCTCGTTTTCTAACTGTTTAATACGTGCAGTTACATTTGATTGTACGTAATTTAATTCCTTTGCTGCGCTACTTACACTACCTTGGTCGGCAACACTCTGGAAGATTTGCAAGTCTCTTAATTCCATGATACTGTCCTCCTTGATGTTAACTATCATTATAAATGATAGTTAACATCATTTTGAATCATTTTACGTGATGTATTTTTTCTTTTACAATTCTCTTTGTGCAAATAGAAAGAAGCGGGGGATTGTGGTGAGAAAAGGTCAAATGATAATAGGTGCTTTCGCGTGTTTAATTGCAAGTATGTCATGGGGAGCAATGTTTCCAGTTGCTGATCATGCGTTAGAATACATAGATCCGTTTTATTTTTCTCTTATTCGCTATGGAGCGGTGGCGATAATGCTGATTGTATTGTTGTTAATGAAAGAAGGGAAACAGGCATTTCGTTTAGAAGGAAGAGGAAGGCTACTCGTCTTTTTCGGAACGATGGCGTTTACTGTATATAATGTACTTATATTTTTAGGTCAAATGTTAATGGGGAAATCAGGCGTGATGGTAGCCTCCATTATGGAAGCACTTATGCCGATGATTTCTATTTGTATTCTATGGGGATATAAGCGTGTAAAACCGAAAAAGTATATGATAACGAGCATGATTATCGCTTTTATAGGAGCTGTATTTGTTATTACAAAAGGTGATATGAGTTTCTTTTTAACGTTGAAAGATAACATGTTTTCGCTAGCATGTATATTTGTTGGAGTTGTGGGTTGGGTTATTTATACGATGGGTGGTCAAACGTGTAGCGATTGGTCGACATTACGTTACTCTACGTTGACGTGTGTATTCGGTACGACCGTTACAGGAATTATAACGGTACTTATTACGTCGCTTGGATATGTTTCAGTTCCGAGTATGGGAACGATTTCTGTTGTGAAATATGATTTATTGTTTATGATGACATTACCAGGAATTGTAGCACTACTCGCTTGGAATTACGGTGTGAAAATTTTATCATCTATTAATGGTATTTTATTTATTAACTTTGTACCTATTACGACTTTAGTTATTATGATGATGCAAGGATATCAAATCACGATGTTTGATATTGTAGGGACTTTATTTGTTATTGCAGCGCTTATTCGCAATAATGTTTGTCAGAGAAAAGAAGAAAATATAAATAAGAAGATGTTACAAGAAGAGCAATTACGTCAAGCTGTTTAATAGGCAATTGGAGGATTTCATATGTTAGAAAGTTTATTGTTTTTCTTCGCCGTTGGAGTTGCTTGTGAGCTTGCAGCAATTAATCGAAATGGTCGTAAAAAGATAAAACAACAAGCTGAAATGATACAGCTTTTAAAAGAGTTAAAAGAAAAAAACATTTAAAAAGACGACCGGGCATAGACGGTCGTCTTCTTCTATATAAAGGGGAAAGGGGACACAAAGTTATACAAGCGTAGCAGCGCAAATCAAAGTAGTAAGAAGAATCGAGCCGCTAGCTAATCCTAGAAAATCTAATTTGTTAAAAGTAATGTTGTTCATCATGTATTCTCCTTACTTGTTTAATGTAGAAGCAACAGCTTTTGCATCGATAAAAGCGGAAAATACCATGCCCATTGTATGTAAAAGATTGTTCGTTTTCATTTTGTTCATCATATTGATCCGCTCCTTTTCGAATGGTTGTTGTTTCTTTCTGATTTAATTGTATGAAAAATGGTGGAGAGTAACTATCGAATTAGCTTACAAGATAATTACACTTTTGTAAGAATTGAAATTTAATATTTAAACCTTAAAATTATTACCAACTCCTAAAACTTAGTGTTATAATTATGGTAAGGAAATGATTATACTTCGGATGTTCAGAAAGGAACGAAACAAATGTATAAACCAATTACATTTTTGTTGAAATATATATTTAAAACAGCTGGGAAAGTAGAAGTGCAAGGAAGAGAAAAGCTACCAGAAGGTGGCCCGTATGTTGTTGCGTGTACACATACAAGTTTTATGGATGTATTAATGTTAGCTACAGGGATGTACCCAACAGAGATTCATTACATGGCCAAAAAAGAATTATTTGAAGGGAAATTCAAAAATTGGTTCTTTAAAAATGTAAATGCATTCCCTGTAGATCGTGCAAATCCAGGACCGAGTACACTTAAAATTCCATCACGCTTATTAAAAGAAGGAAAAGTGGTAGGGATTTTCCCGAGTGGAACGAGATCGACAGAAGACGTTTCGTTAAAAGCTGGTGCTGTGACAATTGCGATGCGTTCTAACGTTCCATTAATACCGGCAGCTTATATTGGTCCATCAAGTGTAAAAGAATTAATAAAAGGAAAAAGAGCACAATTAATTTTTGGAGACCCAATTCAAATTGATGCTGAAGAACAAATAGATCGAAAAACAGCTATGAAAATGATGACAGATCAATTAAATGAGAGGTTTGAGGAGCTAAAGGAAGCTTTGCAATCAAATCAAAAGTAAGAAAAGACGACCGGGCATAGACGGTCGTCTTCTTCTATATAAAGGGGAAAGGGGACACAAAGTTATACAAGCGTAGCAGCGTAAATCAAAGTAGTAAGAAGAATCGAGCCGCTAGCTAATCCTAAAAAATCTAATTTGTTAAAAGTAATGTTGTTCATCGTATATTCTCCTTACTTGTTTAATGTAGAAGCAACAGCTTTTGCATCGATAAGAGCGGAAAATACCATGCCCATTGTATTTAAAAGATTGTTCGTTTTCATCTTGTTCATCATATTGATCCGCTCCTTTTCGAATAATGGTTGCCCTGTTTCTGACTTAATTGTATGAAATATCGCAAGAAGTAACTATCGAATTAGCTTACAGGAAAATTACACTTTTGTAAGAAAAACGAATGAAGGTGTAATGATGAGAAGGTTTGACATATGTTCATGGAATTTATTAATTTAAAAGTAGAGGTGAGTGTATGGCTAATATTAAAGATATCGCCAAGATGGCTGGGGTTTCAGTTACAACTGTTTCGAGGGTGCTAAATGATCATCCATACGTAAGTGAAGAAAAAAGGAGAGTTGTTTTAGAAATAGTTGAGAAATTGAATTACTCACAAAACGCAAATGCTGTTCATTTATCAAAAGGAAAGACGAATATTGTTGGTGTAATTCTCCCTTACATTAATCACCCGAGCTTCGATGCAATGGTAGGGGGAATGATGGAGGGAGCGTTAACTCATAACTACAGGGTGCTACTTTGCCAAACAAACTATAATAAAAAAGAAGAAATGAAAAGTTTACATATGTTAAAAACGAAACAATTGGATGGCCTTATTATTTGTTCGCGTGCAAATGATTGGGAAATGATAGAACCGTATGCTTCGTACGGCACAATCATTGCTTGTGAAGACAATGATATTTCAAATATCTCAAGTGTATATACAAATCATTCGGCAGCTTTCCAGCTAGGAATGAATCACCTTATTGAAAAAGGTTATAAAAAAATTGGTTATTGCACGGGGAGAAAGCTAGGACCGAGTAGTCAAAAGCGTTTTGATGTGTATAAGCGTCAATTGCAATCTATAGATGAAGAAGTGAATGAAGAATGGATTTTCACAGAATGTTTTACGTTAGAAGATGGTGTGAGAGTGGCTCATAAATTAAAGAAGATGCAGCATCTTCCTGAAGCATTAATAGTAGCAGGAGATGAAGTTGCGATTGGGGTTATGACGGAAGTTGGGAAATTGGGTATTCAAGTTCCTGAGAATTTAGCGATTATTGGTTTGGATAACCAACCTATTTCGCAAGTGTTACAACTTACAACCATTGATCAAAATTTGAAGGGAATAGGAAAAGCGGCTTTTGAAATGTTTTATCGGCAAATAAGTGACGAGAGTTCTAAACAAGAAAAGGTGGAAATTCCATATGAACTTGTGGAGCGATCTACAGTGTAGTTTTAATCCGTTATGTGTATAAGTGCATAACGGATTATTTTTTTGAAATACCTTTGACAGGAAACGCGTTTCATACTTTATAAAGGGGTTAAACCGGTTTGTAACAATCCATGGATTCTTTTCAAGAATAGTATTTGGAGGGAAATGCATGAATGAACTTTTATTAAGTATAAAAAAGTTTTTAGGGAAAGACGAAAATGTTTTAGTCTTTGTGGTGGGGGTTTTTGAGAAGGAACATTTCACGTTATGTTATCAACATGGGATTTTTGTTGCGACTACTAGACGTCTCCTGTTTTACGGGAAATTTCCTTACTATCCTTCAACATTTAAAGAGTACTCATATTTGCATATAGATAGCATAGTTTTTCGCCCGTATTTCGAATTTATTTGTAATCATGAAACCATCCGAGCTAAGTATATTCAGAGGGGGAATGTGGAGCAATTTGTCCGTATAGTTAGAGCGAATGTGAATAATTAATCACCCCTCTGTTTAAACATAATATCCTGGTCTTTATGAGGAAAAATGCTGAATAAAAACAACTTCTAAACCTCTAGGAGATAGTGATACAATGTCAAATGGGGGGAGGGTATGAACTATGGTTAATCAACGTATAAAGGAAATAACACTAATTACAATTGGTTCATTATTATTCGCAATTGGTATTAATTACTTTGCAATTCCAAACCGTCTATCAGAGGGTGGAATTATTGGTTTAACGGTTGTTACGTACTATTTATTTGATTGGTCGCCGGGGATTGTGAATTTTGCTATAAATGCAATTTTACTAGCTGTTGGTTATAAATTTTTTGATAAGAAAACGATGGTTTATACAATTTTAGGGATTGTAGAAACATCTTTGTTTTTATATGTTACGGAACATATTGAGTACCGTGTAAATAGTGATACTTTATTAGCGGCACTATTTGCTGGTGTATTTGTCGGTATCGGATTAGGCTGTATGTTCAAAGCTGGAGGTACATCAGGGGGATCGGCAATTTTAGCACGGTTAGCAAATCAATATTTAGGTTGGAGTGTCGGAAAAGGTGTACTTATTATTGATATCGTTGTAATTGCTGGTTCTGTATTTATAATAGGGCAAGAAAAAGCGATGTACACACTTGTTGCAGTATTCATCGGAGCGAAAGTAATTGATTTCATTGTAGAAGGAATGGACACAAAAACGGCTGTTACAATTATTTCAAATCAACCAGAGTTAATACGTGAGGCTATTACGAAAAACATGACACGCGGCGTTACTGTATTAGAAGGGCGCGGCGGATATACTGGTAAAAATAAAGAAGTTTTATATGTTGTTATTAATAAACAAGAGCTTGTTAAGTTAAAGCAAGTTATCGGCCGAGTAGATGACGATGCTTTCGTCGTTATCCATGATGTACGTGATGTACTTGGCGGAGGCTTTAAAGCGAGCTAAAAGGTGAACGAGTAAATTCGTTCACCTTTTTTTAATTCTTACAAAAATGTAAGTGTAATGTAATGAGATTCAATAGTAGATTGTATTCCTTCTTTTTAAAATGGATGTATATATATCCTGCAGAGGAGGAATGTTTATTATGAAGAAAAAAATGATCACTACTATAATAGCGATGATAGTCATAGTAATAATGTTACTACCTACGAAACTTGGACCGGTTATCGATAAATATAATCCATTTTATAAGACGAAAGAATACTATACGGTTGTGAATACAATTGGTCAGCATATTGGTGATGAGTGGTATGAATATGAATTTATTGCATTTGACGAACGTGGAAGAGAACAAAAAATAAAGAAGACTGTTAAGCATATGTTAAAGAGAGATGAAACATTAAAAGTGTACGCAAAAGGACGCTACGGCGAGTCAATTGAAGAAATTGAAGCTGTAAATATTCCCATTAATGCAAAGAGTAAACTTTTAGCGATGAGATAGCGAATTATACCCCCACCTATTTTTTGTCGAAAATAAAAATACTAGGTATGGGTATTTTGATGTGTGCAAAAAAAGCCTTGGTCCATATGGACTAAGGCTTTTTTTAATATATAAAGGGGAAGGGGGTACATTGTAGTAGCATGAGTGAAAGGTATAAGAAGAGTAGCTACTAGCAATGTAATTTGGTTATGTGAGTGTTCTTCTTATTTGGCTTACTTGCTAACTTTATTGTACGAGATGTCAGTAAGAGAAACTATCGAATTACATTACACATAGCTTACAAACATGTAAGTCTTCTGTAATGTAATTCGATGGTTAAAAGATAGTGAATTTTATATAGTGTAATTAGAAAGTCTCACTTTATTACTTTCTGTTTGTAATATGAATGAAGAATGAAAAACCAACTACTTTTTAATAGCCTCATCTGTATGGAGATGAGGCCCTTTTTATAAACCTTACAACATTGTAAGGTTTACGTAAGTTAATTCGATAGTAAATTTGTCATATTTTTTGCATAATAGATACAAATAGATAAAAATAATTAGGGATATAGTAAGAAGGGAGAAGAATGGGATGCGTAAAGAAGAAGTAGTGAAGTTTCCAATTAAAGATTTCTGTAGCTACTTTACTGTTGCCGTAGTATGTATTGGATTATTTGATATCATAACAAACTTAATTGTTAAATAATATAGATGACAAAACAAGAAGGGAGATCCTTTCTTGTTTTTTTTATGGGGGAATAAAGGTGAAGTGGATTGATAGTCATATACATGTTGACCAATATAAGGATGAAGAGAAAAGTAAATTACTTAAAGATGTGGAGCATAGTAAAGAGATAAAGGGGCTTATTGCAGTATCTATGAATTATCAATCAAGTAAAGAAACTGTATCCTTAGCAAAGCGATATCCTTTTGTACATCCAGCAATAGGTTTTCATCCGGAGCAACCGATTCATAAAGAAGAATGTGAGAAAATTTATAAATTAATTGAAGAGCATGTAGAGGATATAGTTGCGATTGGTGAAGTTGGCTTACCGTATTATTTAAGAAAAGAAGATGAGCGCATTGCTGTCAATTCGTATATATCAGTGTTACAACGGTTTGTTGAACTAGCTAGTAAATATGATTTACCAATTATATTGCATGCAGTGTATGAAGATGCTGATATTGTATGTGATTTATTGGAGAAATATAAAGTTTCGCGTGCACACTTTCACTGGTTTAAAGGAAGTGAAACAACAATGAAACGTATGATGAGGAACGGTTATTATATTTCTATTACACCAGATGTTTTGCATAAGGAGAAGATTAGAAAAATTGTTTCGTATTATCCTCTTGAATATATGATGGTAGAAACAGATGGACCGTGGGAGTTTCAAGACGATGTTATGACGCATCCGGGAATGATTAGAGAGGTACTAAAGGAAATTAGTGTTATAAAAAACATGTCTGTTGATAAGGTTATGAAAACGATATATGAAAATACGATTCAATTTTACCCCCACATTAACGGGCAATAAGACTCCCACCTCAAAATTCGACTAATGCGGAGGAGTTAGGTGGGAGATCAACTGCCCGTAAAAGCCTGATTGGTTCAACTAATAACCAGTGGGGGATGGACATTAAAGTTTCACTTTATTTGAAAGGATAGGAGCGTTACTCTTATCCCTTTTATTATGGATATTTTTTCTAATATTTTCTATAATTTATGATGTGTTTAATTTGATGAAGGAAGTAGGGAAGAAAATGGGGAGAGCATATAAAAAAATAGCTATTACAATGATGATCGGTACACTTTCATTTGCAGCGTTTGGATGTGAAGCAGAAAAAAAGGCTATCAATTCAAACGTAACACAAGAAAATAAAGAAGAACAAATTGATCCAGTAGTTGAAAAACAGATGAAAGAAAATGAGAAAAATGGCAATACGGTTGGAAACAGTTCTAATAAAGGGAAGATGGCAGAGAGTGATGGATGGGTTTACTATGCAGTAAATGGTAATGAAAATACAGGAGGCATTTATCGTACGAAAGATCAATTTCAGACTTCGGAACGTGTAGTGGAAGGTGTAAATGCTTCTTACATAAATATAAAAAACAAGGTTTTATATTTTATTCATACGGATGAAGATAAGAATGCAGGATTATCTTCTTTAATGAAGTATGATATATCTAACAAAAAGCTAGACACGTTAAAAGCGGATACAAATTATGTTTATATAAAAGACCAAACTTTATTTTATCCGAAAAAATATTCTGAGCATGGTGGTTTTGATATTGTAGGGATTGTAAAAATGGATTTGAAAACGGGACAGGAAGAAGAAGCGGCATTTAAAAATTCTGGTTGGTCTCAAACGATAGATGATAGTATTCTACATTGGAATAAAAATCGTGGAACACAAGTTACAAAAGATAATAAAACTTGGTCAAAAGAAAATTATGCAACAATATCTAGTGCTACATATGATAATGAAAAATTATATGCTGTTGTCGACTTTTCGTTACCTTTTGAAACAAATGAAGCTGAGCATGGCATATATGAAATAGACGTTCAACAAAATAATGAAAAGTTATTGGTAAAGGATGCCTTGCAGATGAATGTGAAAGGGGACACTTTTTATTATATAAAAAAGGATGGAGTATATAAGAAGAGAATGAATGGAGGAAATGAAAAAGTAATTTATAATAAAGCGGTTGAACCAACTAAATTTTATTTATATTTTGTAGCAGGAGATATGTACCTCTATACGGATAATGGCACTATCATGAATCTAGATACAAAGAAATCAAATGAAGTAAAAGATAAGAAATTAGCAGATGATGTTATGTTACAGAAAGTATGGAATGCACAGAAGGAACTTACTAATGTTCAAATGGCTGCACTAACAGGAAATCCAAAACGAGTAGGGGATTTGTCATACGGGGAATTAGTGACCCCTATTTATAATACGAAGGATAATTTAGAGACTACGCTATCTACGTATTTCTCAAAATCATTTATAGCAGAGTATATGAAGAGTAAGTATATGAAAGAGTTAAATGGAAAAATGTACTATGCTATTGGAGATCCAGGATCAAAAGCAGCAACTAAATTTACAAAAATTATTTCTGCCGAGTTAAAGGATGGAAAAATAAAAGCGCAGGTAGAAACGTATAATGACTATGATAATGTAACGGAAAAAGTGGAAGTTGAATTTATTTATGAAAATAATCAATGGGTTATTAATAATATGCCGCGTTTTGGTTTAAGTTAAAAAACCACCAAGCATTTTGCTTGGTGGTTTTATTTTAGGATTCTAATTTTTTTGCACGTCTTAATAACAATAGAAAGACAATGATGAAGAAACCAAGTATAAGGAAGAATCCATATTGTTTTACATAATCCATTATGTCGCTTGCGCTCGTTGGTTTTTCAACGTGAATGCCATCTTTATTAGTAGTAATATGAATATCCTTCATTTTCACTTCATTTGTTTCTTTTTGTAAATCAATCCATTCTATATTTGGAATACTTTCTAGATCCTTTAGTACTTCTTTTAATGGTTTCACACCTAAGTAAGGATGATAGAATGCACCGATAATGCCGTCAGATAGTTTTGCAACAGATACAGCACGTTCTTTCATTTTAGCGATAGCATGTGGCTTATCTTCTTCAATAAATCCAACTGTTTCAGGCATTAATTTCATGCCATGTAAAAAGGATGGGGTACTTGTATAAAATGGTGAGTGCATGGATTTCCAAGTTGTATCACTTAACTGTAGTTGTCCTACATAAGTTGAAAAGTATCTTGATAGTATTTCATATCCTTTTTGAGACATCGTGTAATGAGGTGCTTCAAATGCGACAGGATATAATTTGGCATCTACAAGTTCTTGAATGCCTTTTTCAATATGATCAGTTGTATATTTTTCTTCAAATTCTTCCCCTTTTTTTACGTATGCATTATAGGCATCTATAGTAGGAAAGTCATTTTTTGATTTTGGTTGTTCATGATTTGGTTGACGAATTGGCTGGTCTGTTTTTACGTCCCAAAATTCAAAACCTTCACCGGTTTCGCTATCATAAAATTGGTGAGTATAACCATGCATAATAATTGCTGCACCATCGTCTTGCATAGAGCGTAAAAGATCGACTAGTTCGGGTTTATCTTTTAAATGTACTGTCTTTCCTGTATCAGGATCTTTATATACTGGTATGACTGTCATCATGTAGGGGATCTTTTTCTCTTTTAGTAATTCAGCAATTTCTTTTAATTGATTTATATCTGCGGCTGGATGAACGTCTTCAAGACGTAAATAAGCTTCTACTTTATTTGTCGTTGGTTTTTGTCCAAAGTAAGAAAATAGCATTTCACCGACGTAATGAGAAATCCAGTCAAAGAGATTTGGTGTTGCAACGTAGTAAGATGTTTCATGTTGAACGATTAGTGGGTTCTTGTTATTTGAGCTTAAAGCGTTAGCAAGAACAGTTCCGTTTGTATCAAAAGATTGAATCAAACGTTCTTCTTCTAGAGTGTTTTTTAATTTATTACTTGGATATTCGATTTTATTAGTTCGTATATCATTATCCTTTAGGGTAATGAATGAAAAACGATTAGATAATTGTTCAACATTTTGTCCTAAAACTAATACTGGGCCTGAGAAATTTTCTATAAGTTGTTTTGCTTCAGTAGGAAACTCTTCTTTTTGTTCACCGATATAGACAATATGTGTATAAGAAGATGAATTAGTAATTTCATGAGCTTTGTTTAAACTTTTCGTAGTTATATCGTTTGTAAAATGTCCTAATTGAGTGTTAAGAATTTGAATATTATTTGTAATTTTATCTTCTTTTGTACTATATAAAACAAGTACTTTTGGTTTTGATGACGTTTGTGCAGAGATGTGGATAGGTATAAGAAGTAAAATACTGAACAAGAGTATTATGCACTTTTTCATTTGGTCTGCTCCTATTCTATATGTAGAGTTCAATTTACAATTATATACAAGAAATACGTTGTAGTCTATGAAAGTTACATTTTTGCACGTATTTACCAGCTGTTTTTTCACAAAATCGGTCTAAAGCATGATGATAATATGTATAGTTATTTGCTATGATAAAAGAGTAAGAGAATGATAGAATGTGGGTAATTGTAAAGGGAAGAAGGCTGAAAGGGGACAAATTTCAGCGGAGAAAGAGGTAGAGGTAGTGAAGAAATTCTTTGTAGGATTTTTAGTTGTTCTTGGAGTGTACTTATACTTCCAAGGAAAGTCTGAAGGAATGGGCAAATTAGTAAATGAGACAAGCTATGTTGACTCAGAAGAAGCAAAACAGATGAAACAAATTATTATAGAGGAAGCAAAGAAAGTCAATCTTCCAGAATGGATACCTCTTACAATTGCCGAACATGAAAGTCGATTAAATCCAAGAAGTGTTGGAGATAACGGAACTTCATTCGGATTGTTTCAATTGCATCGCGGTGGTGGACTTGCACCGGATCATTTAACGGATGATGAGCTGAAAGATCCACGTACAAATGCGCAAATTGCAATGCCGCATTTAATGAAAGGATATAAGCGCGGGGTGCAAAAAGGTTTGACGGATTTTGCATTATTAAAATATATAGCAAATACATCTGGATGGCCAGGGAATTTAGGGCCAGAGTGGACAGATAATAACATGAAGTATAACATCGGATTAGAAGATGTGTACTATCGAAATAAAGGTGTAATTAAAGAGTAGGTTTTTGATACCTACTCTATTTTTTTGTGGATAATCACGTCGTTTTGTTTTGTGAAATACGCTGCTAGTTGTATTTTCACGTCTTCTAGTTTGGTGGAAACTTGCGGTATTTTATATCCTACATACAATGGTGAAACGACAAACCTAGGAACAACTTTACAAATGATTTTTCCGTTTAAGTGATAGAAGAATAAGTTATAACTACTACATCCTTTATGGAAATCTGTCAGTATGTAACGTACAGTTTGCTGAATATAAGTTGCTAGTTCATCTATGCATCCAATATCTTCAATAATGATATTAAATTCAGTAAAACCGATAATAGGACGATCTGAAATATTGAGTTCAATGTGTTCGTTCTTTTGAACAATTACGCCTTGGAAGTTGTCGTGTTCTACGTTATCGAGGTAGTTTACATATTTCATTCCAATAATCTGCATGTGTGCATGATGCAAACTTCCACCTGAGAATGGACCATGATTTTTGTATAAAATTACAGATGTGAATTCTTCATTCTTCTGTAAATCTAACCAATGTTTAATGGAGAAACGGATTAACGATCGCATATGTTCTTCTGTATATGTCGCAATATGATCTTCACAATTATCTGTTTCGATTAGCACCGTTTGAAATGTATCTTTTAATGTAGGAAATTTGTTTTTTAGCCAAATAATTGAGCCTTCAGTTGCTAAAATATCCGTTAAATTTTCTCTGTCACAAAAAGGACATGCAGCGCTTCTATTCCGGATGCTTTCTGGTTTTTGTTTGCCGATATCGTTTAAAAAGTATAGTTGTTGTGTATCCATTTGTATATATGCCCCTTTAAAATATGTGTAAAAATCCCGCTTAATACATTCGGGAAAAGGAGAAGAAAATCCTTTAAAGGGAATATAAAAAATAAAAGACAAGATATCCTCATTAAGATAGGGTACCTTGTCTTTTATTTTTTCTTTAATAATGTGTATGGATAATATAAATCGTTTTTATTATGCTTCTTTTTTCTATTTTTTATTGTGTATAAGGCAATTGCTGTACTTGCGATGACAATAATGGCTTTCTTCATATTCGTTTACCCCTTTTTTATTGTTGGTTTAATTCTTGGCTAACTGCTTTTGCATCAACTAGAGCGTGTAAAATCATTTTTACCATGTTCATCATATTCTTTCACTCCTTTTTATAGTTCATTTAGTTCTTTTACAACTGCTTGTCCGTTCACTAATACCTCAAAGATTGCTTTTACGATTTCTTTCATCATGATTGTTTCCTCCTTTTGTTGTCTCTCTTGTTTACATCTTTATTGTATAGGGAGGCATCTTTTCGTACTATCGCTTTCCATTACGTGAACATAACAGTTTTGTAAGATTTGATGTCACTTATTGAAATGTTTAGTCTATCTTCATTATTTTCAGAAAAATGACTATTCAAACATGAAATGGGAAAGTATAATAAAGAAGTAAGTATTAAATTCCGTACGAAAGAGGTGAATGAGATGAAAGGTTCTTTAGCTGCACGTGCCAAATTTTTAGATTTTATCTATTTTTGTCGTGCGATTTTTCATGATGTAGTTGTTAACGGGATACGTCTGTCCTTTTTTAACAATTGCATAGTAGCTATAGAACGATAGAAATCTCTTCACCCATTTTTAATAAACGTGTGAAAAGGGAGCTATTTAGCTTCCTTTTTCTATGCCGAAAACCATGGGGAATGTTTCTTTACCATGGTTTTTTATATTGAAAGGAGTACGGAAAATGACAATTTGTAGTGTAAATAATGTAACGAAATCTTTTGGTGGAAACATCATATTTGAAAATATATCGCTTGAAATAAAGAATGGTGAACGTGTTGGATTAGTTGGTCGTAACGGTAGCGGGAAGACAACAATCTTTCAGCTTTTAACTGGAATGGAAAGTTTGGATGCAGGGGCCATTCATATGAAGAAAGGTACACGTATTGGTCATGTGGCACAAATTCCGAAATTTGATGAGAGTATGACTGTATATGAAGTATTGAGTTCCGCTTTTAAAATAGAAAAGGAATTAGAAAGAGAAATGCGTACTTTAGAAAAAGATATGGCGGAAGAACAGGAATCTTCTGTTTTACAAAAATTAATGGAAAGATACGGAATCATCCAAGAAAAGTTTGCGTTTCTTGGTGGTTATGAAATCGAAGCGAACATTATGAAGGTAGCAAATGGTTTACAGGTGACAGAACTATTCCCACGATCATTTGTGGAGATAAGTGGTGGGGAGCAAACAAAAGTAAGCCTTGCATACATGCTGTTGCAGAAACCAGATTTACTTTTATTAGATGAACCAACCAATCATTTAGATTTATTTGCAGTCGAATGGTTAGAGCAATTTTTAAAAGAATACAACGGAACAGTTATGGTTCTTTCACATGATCGCTATTTCCTTGATGAAGTTGTAACGAAGATCTTTGATTTAGAAGATGGAGAGATTCACGTGTATCATACAAACTATTCTCGGTTTGTTGAAGAGAAGGAAGAAAGGTTGCTTCAGGAGTTTCAGGCTTATCAAGAACAGCAAAAGAAAATAAAGAAAATGAAAGAAGCAATTAAGCGACTACGTGAATGGGCAAATCAGGCGAATCCTCCAAATGAAGGGTTGCATAAGAGAGCGAGAAGTATGGAACGTGCACTGGAACGTATGGAAAAACTAAAGAAACCTATTTTAGAACGAAAACAAATGGGCCTTCAGTTTGAAGGGCAAGAGAGAAGTGGGAAAGATGTTGTTGTAATGAAAGAAGTGAGTAAAGGGTTTGCGGAACATCTTTTATTTAACGAAGCAAACTTACATGTTCGTTTTCAAGAGCGTGCAGCTATCGTTGGTCGTAATGGTACAGGAAAGACAACGCTATTAAAGTTATTATTAGAAGAAATAGAACCAGACGCTGGAGAAATTCGAATTGGAAGTAGTGTGAAAATCGGTTATTTATCCCAGCATGCGTACGGAAATATGAAGAGTAATGTATTGGAGGCTTTCAGGGAATGTGTAGCTGTAACAGAGGGAGAAGCGAGACATATATTAGCTAAGTTTTTATTTTATGGTCCAGCGGTGTTTAAGAAAGTAACGCAACTGAGCGGTGGAGAAAAAATGAGGTTAAGACTTGCACAACTTATGTATCAAGATATCAATTTTTTAATTTTAGATGAGCCGACAAATCATCTCGACATTGAATCAAGAGAAGTTTTAGAGGAAGCTCTTGAACAATATAATGGAACGATTTTAGCTGTTTCACATGATCGTTATTTTTTAAATAAGTTATTTGAAAAGACGTATTGGATTGATGAGCGTAAATTATTTGAGTTTGCAGGGAACTATGCATGGGCGCGTCAAAAGTGGGAGGAAAAGCTCGAGACGCAAGTGATAAAGCAGCAACGCCAAGGAAGAAAAAATATTGAAACAGTCCCTGTAAAAAAGAAAGAAGTTAGGAATATTGAGGAGATTGAAACCGAGTTAATGCATGTTGAAGAAGATATATATACGCTTGAGTGTAAGATGGAACAAGTAGTTGATGTTGAAATGCTTGAACAATTGTATGAAGAAAAAACGAAGAAAGAGTTGTTACGAGCGGAGTTATATAATGAGTTAGAGAATATTGTGGAGTGAAAAATAAAAAGCGAATCCTTTCAGTTTTACTGAAGGGATTCGCTTTTTTATACTGCTGTTTTGCTTTAAGAGATAAATAAAAGTTGTGTTTCACGTGAAACAGTAAATTTGATAAATCTTTGTTTCGTAACTTGCATAGGTTGTGAAACATAAATAGTATTAGGAGCTTTTTAGATCGGTTAATTATTTCCCGAGACATAAGTATGTGTAACAGCAAAGCATGATTGAAAACAAAAAAACAGAGTTACAGCTTTACACGCTGAACTCTGTTTTCTTTTTGTGTCGTATCTTCTCTTGTCGAAATGATAATAGCGATCCCGAGCATAATAAAAAAAGCTAAAAAGAGGACGAACTTTGGGAAGAATGGGAATAGTAATAGCGCCCCGACTATCATAATTGTTAATAATACGTAGTGCAGGACGTATTGGAATAGGTTGTCCATGTTTTCGCCCCCTTTTTGGTTATTGGTTATTAGTATTCTATGTTTCATACGGAACGAATAGAAGTGAATTTTTAATTTTTTAATAAGAAATAAAAGAGAACGGTTGACATATTTAAAGGAAAGGAATAATCTTGAAATTAATTCATACTATTTTTATAGGAATAATTAATATGGTTGTAGAAAGAAGTCCTATGTTCCTACATCGTTAAAAATTAAGAAGGTAAAGGTGATAGTGCAATGAAAAATGTTTTTAAAGGAGCAATTGCTACATTTTTGAGTGTATCAGTATTACTAGCCGGATGTGGTCAAGAGGAAGCGAGTACAAACGAAGCTGGGAACGTACCGAAAGTAAAAGATGAATTTATTCAGGCAAGCGACAAAGCAAAAAGTCCCGTAAAAGCAAAAGAAAGAAAAGATACTTTTGTAGTTGGAATGCCGAGTCCTGGAGGGATATTCCTTCCGCACTTTATGGAGAATGGATGGGATGGTAATATAACACAAGCTATCTTTGCACCTCTTGTTGGACTCGATAAGGAAGGAAAACCAATTCCAATTTTAGCGAAGAAGTGGGATATTTCGGAGGATCAGCTTACATACACGTTCTATTTGAAAGATGGTTTAAAGTTTAGTGATGGATCACCACTAACTGCAGATGATGTAGCATTTACATTAACGCTATTACACGATCCAACTTATAGTGGAGCGACTGATATAAGTCAAACAGCAATAAAGGGTGGGCAAGCGTATAAAGAAGGAAAGGCAACCTTTATTGAGGGAATTCAAGTCATTGATCCGAAAACAATTACGATTACGACTGAAAAGGTAAATGCCCAAACACTATCATTAATCGGTGGAGAAGTTATATCTAAAGCTTATTACGGGAAAGAGTATAAACAAGGGCACCTGGAGTATTTAAAAGAGTTATATGGAAAACCGATGGGAGCAGGAGCTTATAAATTAGATAAATATATTCCTGGTCAAGAGGTTCGATTTGTAGCTAATGAAAATTATTTTGAAGGAAAACCGAAGATTGAGCACTTTATTTATAAAATTTCAAAAGGTGATACAAAGCTACAACAATTTCAAGCCGGGGAAGTAGATTATGATGGTTTTACGACAAATACGGAGACGATTGAACAGTTAAAGGATTTAGGTTTTGCCAATATTAATGTATATACAGGAAGCTCTTACGGCTACATTAAAATGAATTATAAGAAACCATACTTTAAAGATAAGCGTGTCCGCCAAGCATTTATTTACGGATTAGAGCGTCAAAAAGTTGTTGATACGTATTTCCAAGGTTATGCTTCACTCGTTAATGTACCGATTACGCCAGTTTCTTGGGCGTATACAGAAGAAGGTATTAATAAATATGAGTATAACTTAGAGAAAGCAAAGGAATTATTGGATGAGGCTGGATGGAAAGCTGGTTCAGATGGAATCCGCGAAAAAGATGGTCAAAAATTGAAGGTAAGTTATTTTGCTTCTTCTGCAAGTAAAATAAATGATGTAATGATCCCGGTGATGAAAGAGGATTATAAAAAGCTTGGTGTAGAGTTTAACCCAGAATATATGGACTTTAATACGATGATTTCAAAAGTGATAAAAGGTGATTATGATTTAGCAATGGTATCTACGCCAATGATTGATGATCCGAGTGGAACAATTGAGGAGTTTGTTTCAACAAGTAAACGAAACTATGATGGATACCATAATCCAAAAGTAGATGAATTAGCGAAGCAGGCACTAGAAACATTAGATATTGAAAAACGAAAAGAAATTTATAAAAAGTTGTACCAGGAGTTGAGTGAAGATCCGCCTGTAATCTTCTTAAATAATAGTAAAGTTGTGTCTGCACATCATGCACGCATTCAAGGATTACAAGAAGATAACTATAACGGTATCTTGTTAAGTTTACCTAAATTAAAGATAGAACAATAATTTTGGAAAAATTCTCAAAATATTTATTTAGAAAGAATTGACAAAATATAACGAAAGATATAAGCTAATAACCATAAAGTCTACCGGAAAGGTCGGAATAGGATTGTTACCCCTCAAAAACATCTATTTTTTTACGATTAAAACCGACTTTTCCGATTGGCTATAAATGTGCTGTGGGAGGCATACATAAGCTAATAAGTTCAAAGGGTATCACTATTAAAAAGTTAGGGTGGGGACAATGAAGAAAAAGACAAAAAAATGGGCTGGTGTATTTTCGGTATTACTGAGTAGTTCGCTTGTGTTATCTGCTTGTGGGGGACAGGAAGAGACGGCTTCTACAGAACCGGTAAAAAAACAAGACTTAAAAGACGCTAAGATTGAATCAATTCCAGCTACAGATAAAAAGAAAAGTCCAGAGAAAGCAAATCAGCGAAAGGATACTTTTATTACGGCTATTTCTAAGCCAGGGGGAGTTTTCCTTCCATATTTCCAAGAGAATGGTTGGGATGGAAATGTAACGTCTGTAATTTTTGCATCACTAGTAACAACAGACAAACAAAGTAAACCTATTCCGGACCTTGCAGAAAAATGGGATATTTCTGCTGACCAGTTAACATATACATTCCATTTACGTAAAAATCTAAAATTTAGTGATGGTTCGCCTTTAACGGCTGAGGACGTAGCATTTACATTAACACTACTTCATGATAAAGCGTATGAAGGTGGAATGGACATTGCTCAGTATGCTGTTAAAGGTGGAAAAGAATATAAAGAAGGAAAAGCAACTTCTATTGAAGGAATTCAAGTTGTTGATCCACAAACAATTAAAATTACAACTGAAAAAGTTAATTCACAGGCGCTAATTAATTTAGGTGGTCCAGTGCTATCAAAAGCTTATTATGGAAAAGATTATAAACAAAATACAAGTTTAGACTATTTAAAAGCATTATATGGGCAACCAATTGCGGCGGGTCCATATAAATTTGAAAAATATGTTCCAGGTCAAGAAGTACGCTTTGTTGCTAACGAACATTATTATGCAGGTAAACCAAAAATCAAAAACTTTATTTACAAAATCACATCAGGTGATACTGGATTCCAATTATTCCAAACCGGTGAACTGGACTATAGTGGATTTAGAGCAAATCCTGAGAATATAGACCAATTAAAAGGATTAGAGTTTGCAAACATTAATCTTGAATCATCAAGTGATATTGCTTATATCTATGTAAATAATAAGAAATCGTATTTGAAAGATAAAAAGGTACGTCAAGCACTTACTTATGGATTAGACCGTAAGAAGTATGTGGATACAGCTTTACAAGGATATGGATCTGTTGCTAACGTACCAATTGCGCCAGTTTCATGGGCATATACAGAAGAAGGTATTAATAAATATCCACACGACGTAGAAAAGGCTAAAAAATTATTAGATGAGGCTGGTTGGAAGGTAGGTTCTGACGGGGTTCGTGAAAAAGATGGTCAAAAATTAAAATTAACATACTACGCATCAAATACAGGTAAAACAAATGATATCTTTATTCCAATTGCAAAAGAAAGTTACAAAGAAATCGGTGTTGAATTAAATCCAGAGTTGATGGACTTTAATACGATGCTTTCAAAAGTAGGGAAAGGTGACTACGATTTAGCGGCAGTTTCAACACCAGGAATTAGTGATCCAAGTGAAGTTGTAAGTGATTACTTATCGACTAATCCAAAAAGTGATACGGGTTATAGTAATCCGAAAGTAGATGACTTGATTGTAAAAGGTATAGGGACGACAGATATTGAAAAACGTAAAGCAATTTATAAAGAACTGTATAAAGAGTTAAGTGATGATCCACCAGTTATTCTATTAAACTATCGTAAACTACTGTATGCTCATAATGCACGTATAAAAGGAATTGATCCAGAAAAGTACGATAGCATCAGTTCTAACTTACCAGTATTATCTATTGAACAATAAGGATTGACCTAAATAATAGAAGACGTTTTTTCACACAGCAATGGAATGGTAGCTGTTTTGAAAAAATGTTCTTCTATTTTTAAGTAAATAGGATTGGGGAGACAAAAGGTGAAAACATATATCATTCGTAGGTTCCTTCAAATGATCCCTACATTGTTTGGTACATCTATTATTATTTTTTTCTTATTTGCACTTTTGCCGGGAGATTATATTGATTCAAATCCAAAGTTAACACCAGAGAGAGCCCAAGAATTAAGGGAATTATACGGCTTAAACAAACCAATTATTGAAAGGTATTTTCATTGGTTAGTGAATGCTTTGCATGGTGATTTTGGATTTTCTTTACAGTATCAAGAACCGGTAACTTCATTACTTAATAAATTCATTTGGAATACATTTATTGTTGCTGTTGCAGCTTTATTTTTCACTTGGATTATTGCTCTTATTATTGGGGTTATTTCTGCAACAAAGCAGCACTCTTGGTTTGATAGATTGGTAACAATCGGTGTCTTTGCAGCAATGTCATTTCCATCATTCTTTATCGGACTATTTTTAATTAAATTATTAGCAGTTGATTTAAAGTTATTACCTATTGGTGGCATGATTGATATTGGGAGTAACTCAACAGGGATAGCATACATATTAGAAGTATTACGTCATATGATTCTACCTGTATTTATTTTAACGCTTCTTGGTGTAGGATCGTTAACACGATATTTTAGAACCGGCATGTTGGATGTTATTAGACAAGATTATATTCGTACCGCTCGTGCAAAAGGTTTAAAAGAAAGAACCGTTATTTATAAACATGCATTGAAAAATGCAATTTTGCCAGCAATTACATTACTCGCTTTTGAATTACCGGGTTTATTTTCAGGAGCTATTATTATTGAACAGATTTTTAATTGGCCAGGGATTGGGAGTATTCAATTAGAGGCATTAAACTTCCGTGATTATACCGTATTAATGGCGTTTACAATGTTTCTTTCTTGTTTAACAATTATGGCTAATTTCTTAGCTGATATTGTATATGCGTTTGTTGATCCAAGAATTCGATTGAAGTAAAGGGGGGAAAGATATGGAGACTATTACACCAATAATAGGGAAAAAGAAAGAACGGAAAAAGAAAAATGAATCATCACCATGGCGCCAAGCGTATAAAAAAATCAAGAAAAATAAGATGGCACTGTGTGGCTTATACGTTTTAATATTTATGTTTTTATTTAGTTTTATCGGTCCAATCTTTTCACCATATGCAGATGGGAAAGTACAAGTAACACAAATTAATAAACCGCCCAGCCTGTCACATTGGCTTGGAACAGACCAGTTGGGGCGGGATATTTTAACTAGACTTATGCAAGCAGGGCGTATTTCATTAACAATTGGTTTAGCGTCGATGCTACTATCCGTTATACTAGGAGCTTTATTAGGAGCAATTGCTGGTTTTTATCGAGGGGTTGTGGATCATTTAATTATGCGTGTTGCGGATGTGCTAATGTCCATTCCGGGATTACCGCTACTTATTATAATGGGAGCGATTTTATCAGAATGGAAATTACCATCAGAATACCGTTTATATGTTGTAATGATTATTTTAAGTTTAGTAGGATGGCCAGGGCTTGCTCGTCTTGTGAGAGGACAAATTTTAACATTGCGGGAGCAAGCCTTTATGCAAGCAGCAGATGTATTAGGATTAAAGGATTCTCGAAAAATTATTCATCATTTAATTCCTAATGTCTTTCCGTTACTTATTGTTGTAGCAACTTTGGGCGTGGCTGGATCTATTTTAAGTGAGTCCGCACTAAGCTACTTAGGTCTCGGGGTCGTCCCGCCTACACCGTCATGGGGGAATATGATTAGTGCAGCGAACTCATTAATTGATTTCCAAAAGCGTCCGTGGTTATGGATTCCGCCTGGTTTTGCAATTTTTATAACAGTTGTATCCATTAATTTACTTGGTGATGCACTTCGTGATGCGTTAGATCCAAAGATGAGACGGTAGGTGAGGGAATATGAGTAAAGCGGTAGTAGAGTTGAAAGACTTACAAACACACTTTCAGACAGAAGAAGGAACAGTAAAAGCTGTGAATCATGTTAGTTTTACAGTTCGAGAAGGTGAAACTGTTTGTGTTGTAGGTGAATCTGGTTGCGGGAAAAGTGTAACGGCTTTATCTATTATGGGACTTATTGCTGAATCAGGCAGTGTAGTAGGTGGAGATATTTTATATGAAGGAAAAAGTCTTTTAGGAATGAAAGAGAAAGAGCTTCGTAGTTTACGAGGGAATGATATTGCGATGATTTTCCAAGAACCGATGACATCGCTAAATCCAGTATTTACTGTAGGGGAACAAATTGTAGAGACGTTAAGGGAGCATGAACTGCTTAGTAAAAATGAAGCATATAAGAAGGCGATTGAGTTAATTCGTAAAGTCGGCATAGCTCGTGCGGATGAAATCGTCCATTCTTATCCACACGAACTAAGTGGTGGTATGTTACAACGTATTATGATTGCTGTTGCACTTAGTTGTAATCCTAAGTTATTAATTGCGGATGAACCGACAACGGCTCTTGATGTTACGATTCAGGCTCAAATATTGGATCTACTAAGACAAGTGAAAGAAGAATTTAAAACGTCGATTTTATTAATTACACATGACTTAGGCGTTGTAGCGGAAATGGCTGATTATGTTGTCGTTATGTATGGCGGGAAAGTTATTGAAGAAGCCCCAGTACTAGAGATATTCAAAAATCCAAAACACCCGTATACGAAAGGTTTGTTGAAATCAAAACCAGTGATGGGTAAACGAATAGATAAACTATATTCTATTCCAGGGCAAGTTCCTAATTTAGTTGGTTTAGATGAGTTTTGCTACTTTAGTGGCCGTTGCGAGCATTGTATGGAAATATGTAAAGAAGAGGCGCCAAGTTTGAATGTACATGATGAGAATCATAAAGTTGCTTGCTGGTTATATGAGGAGCGTGCGGAACAATGAGTGAACCATTATTAGAAGTAAAGAACTTAAAAACATATTTTCCAATTAAAGGCGGCATATTTAGTAGAACGGTTGGACATGTAAAAGCAGTTGATGGGGTAAGTTTTACTATTAATAAAGGTGAAGTATTCGGCCTCGTTGGTGAATCGGGAAGCGGAAAAACGACGATAGGAAAAACAATTTTACGTCTCGTTCAAAAAACGGAAGGGGAAGTGAAGTTTAAAGGGCAAGATGTTCACTCTTTATCTAAGGAAGAATTGAGAAAACATCGTCCTAATATGCAACTTGTTTTCCAAGATCCATTTAGCTCATTAAATCCGAGAATGAGAATTGGGGAAGCGCTTGGTGAGCCGATGTTAGCTCACGGATTAGCGACGAAAGAAAATGTTCGTGAGAAGGTGACAGAAGTATTAGAGTTATGTGGCTTAGCTCCATATCATATTGACCGGTACCCTCATGAGTTTTCTGGTGGACAACGTCAACGTATCGTTATCGCAAGAGCTATGGTATTAAATCCAGAATTTATTGTAGCTGACGAACCTGTGGCAGCACTAGATGTATCTATTCAAGCACAAATCATTAATTTATTTAGTGAGTTACAGGAGAAAAAAGGACTATCTTATTTATTCATTTCACATGATTTAAGCGTAGTAGAGCATTTATGTACGAAGATTGGAATTATGTATTTAGGAACGATTGTGGAAACAGCGCCACGTGATGAGTTATTTATAAATCCACTTCATCCGTATACAAAAGCATTGTTATCCGCTGTGCCAATACCAGATCCAACAGTGAAGCGAGAGCGAATTATACTAGAGGGTGATATTCCAAGTCCAGCGAATCCACCTTCAGGTTGTCGCTTTCATACACGTTGCCCATTTGCAACAGATATTTGTAAACAAACGGTACCAGAATTCCGTAATGTTGGTGAAGAGCACTTTGTTGCTTGTCATCATGTATAAAAGAGAAGGACCCTTTCAGAAGTTGAAAGAGTCCTTTTTTTATTTACTAGATGAAGTTTGTTTCAATACAAATTGCTCGATTGCATGAGCAACACCATGTTCATTGTTTGTTAATGTTACAACATCACATAGTTTTTTTACATCTTCTTCAGCATTTCCCATTGCCACTGATAAGCCAGCTACTTGTAACATTGGCACATCATTAAAGTTGTCCCCGATTGCAATAGTATCTTCAATTGGTATATTGAAATAAGCGGCCATTTCTTGTAGACCGTTCCCTTTATGACCATGCTTATCCATAATTTCTACATTAGTAGGAGCGGATGCTGTAACTGAAATGTCGGTGTCTTCTTGTAACACGCTTAATAGCTGTGTACGATGCTCTGCGTTAAACGTCAAAATGAAGAATTTAGATATTTCTAATTCTGGATTATTTACAATATCTTCGATTTTTTGGAAATCAGTAATTAAGTTTGATTTCTTTTGTTTCTCTGTAATTCTTTCAAGTTCCTCAAGTGTAACATCTAGTGCATGCTTGTTCTCTTCGAACGCTTGCATGACTTGATCTTGCCATGTATATGGAGAATAAACTCCTTTATTCGTATATAGCTTGTAAGGAAAACATTCAGATTCTAGTAATTTTGCAAGCTTGTATACTTTATCGTTTTGTAAACAACGCGAGTTAATTACTTTTCCATCCACATAAACAATTGCCCCATTGCTCGCTCCAACTGGAAGAGATAGTTTATATTCTTCCAATAATTTCAAAGCATCCTCTTTTGCACGACCAGAACAAATCATGACTATATGACCAGCCTCTTTTGCAGTTTGGATAGCTTGTAAGTTCTCTTTGGAGATTTCAAGACTAGATGATAGTAGTGTTCCATCCATATCTAATGCGATTAATTTCAAAATGACCACCTCTTTGTTTTTATTATACATAGTTATACGGAGGAAACATATAAACTTATCTTGGAAAGATTGTATTTTACCTCTCATGAACTATCAGTAAGAATTTGATAGATTCCACTTTATTAATGAAAGATTTATGTTAATTTGTAACAAAAGTAGAGGTGAGTATGGCGATATTTCGTTATATGACTGTAATGTTACAATAACATTACAAACATAAACTTAGTAGAAATTGCATTAAAACAAGGTTTTTAAGGGTGTTTATAAAAAAACGTAAAAAAAGTGTAATAAAATTTACGTAATTATATTGCAACGTAATAATAGGTATGTTACATTAATGTTACAAACGTTACGTTATTAAATTTAATGTAACATCAACATAAAAACTATGAAATAAACATTTCTTAGAAATTACATATAGATAACTTATTAAGAGGAGGATACATAATATGAAAGAGCAAGTATTACAAGTAACAAAAGGTGACTTCGTAGGATCAGCAAGTGGAGCAGTAGTATTAACAGCATTAATCGTATTTCTATCAAGCGCATTAGTATAATAGAAGTTTTGTAACAAAAGAAGAGAAGGGAGAATGAAAGAAATGAAAGAGCAAGTATTACAAGTAACAAAAGGTGATTTCGTAGGATCAGCAAGTGGAGCAGTAGTATTAACAGCGTTAATCGTATTTCTATCAAGCGTGTTAGTATAATAAAAGTTTTGTAACAAAAAACAAATGAAGGGAGAATGAAAGAAATGAAAGAGCAAGTATTACAAGTAACAAAAGGTGATTTCGTAGGATCAGCAAGTGGAGCAGTAGTGTTAACAGCATTAATCGTATTTCTATCAAGCGTGTTAGTATAATAAAAACTTTGTAACAAAAGAAAAATGAGAGGAGAATGCACAATGAAAGAGCAAGTATTACAAGTAACAAAAGGTGACTTTGTAGGATCAGCAAGTGGAGCGGTAGTATTAACAGCATTAATCGTATTTCTATCAAGTGTATTAGTGTAATAGAAGTTTTACATTATACAAAATGAAAGGAGAATGAGGAATATGAACAGTGAACAAGTGTTACAAGTAACAAAAACAGATTTATTAGGATCATTAGGTGGAGCGGTAGTATTAACATCATTTATTCTATTCCTTGCAAATGTATTAGTATGAGACATATAAATACAATTATTCAAAAAAAATAAAGACTCTAGCATATTAGTAAGTAATTAATATGTTGGGGTCTTTTTTATTTTTCTTCTATATATCCCTTCAAGTATGAATAGTCCCCTTTATTTTAAAGAGAAAAAAGTCGAATTTTATATGTAAGAAAAAAAGAGGAATTTGACAGAAAAAATAGAAAATTTTAAAGGTCAGAATTTGTTAGCTTGCTAACTAATTTCTATTAATTGATGTTGGAAGCGTTTTCGGTTGGTTTTAAGTATGGACCATTTAATCTATTTACAGGGGGATGAGGATTTTATGAAACAAAAATCTATGGATACGCTAGCTGCACAAATGGAGGACTTTTTTCCAGTACGTGATGTAGATCATTTGGAATTTTACGTAGGAAATGCAAAGCAATCAAGCTATTACCTTGCGAGAGCATTCGGATTCAAAATTGTGGCTTACTCTGGATTAGAAACTGGTAATCGTGAAAAAGTATCTTATGTTCTTGTGCAAAAAAATATGCGTTTCGTTGTGTCTGGGGCTTTAAGTAGCGACAATCGTATTGCAGAATTTGTAAAGACTCATGGTGATGGCGTGAAAGATGTGGCGTTACTTGTTGACGATGTTGATAAAGCATACTCGGAAGCGGTGAAACGTGGTGCCGTCGCAATTGCTCCGCCTGTAGAGTTAACAGATGAGAACGGTACATTGAAAAAAGCAGTTATTGGTACGTATGGTGATACAATTCATACGCTTGTAGAGCGTAAAAATTATAAAGGAACATTTATGCCAGGATTCCAAAAGGCTGAGTTTGATATTCCATTTGAAGAGTCAGGTTTAATTGCTGTAGACCATGTAGTTGGTAATGTTGAAAAGATGGAAGAGTGGGTTAGTTATTACGAGAACGTTATGGGCTTTAAACAAATGATCCATTTTGATGATGATGATATCAGTACAGAGTATTCAGCATTAATGTCGAAGGTTATGACAAATGGAAGTCGTATTAAGTTCCCTATTAACGAACCAGCAGATGGAAAGCGAAAATCACAAATTCAAGAGTATCTAGAATTCTACAATGGAGCAGGTGTACAGCATCTTGCTTTACTAACAAATGACATTGTTAAAACAGTAGAAGCGCTGCGTGCAAATGGTGTGGAGTTTTTAGATACACCAGATACTTATTATGATGAGTTAACTGCACGAGTTGGAAAAATTGATGAAGAAATTGATAAATTAAAAGAATTAAAGATTTTAGTAGATCGCGATGATGAAGGATACTTACTACAAATCTTTACGAAACCAATTGTAGATCGTCCAACTTTATTTATTGAAATCATTCAGCGTAAAGGTTCTCGTGGATTTGGAGAAGGAAACTTTAAAGCGTTATTCGAATCAATTGAAAGAGAACAAGAGCGTCGCGGGAATTTATAAAATTTATATCCACCAGCAATCATTCTTTTGCTGGTGGAAATTTCATTTTCATAAGGAGGAATCATGATGAAATTTGTTACATTTCGTCTTCCTTCAAAAGAAATGCGAGCTGGATGGCTTGAAGGTGACAAAGTAATCGATATGAATCTTGCTAGTGGTGGAAAATTACCTTCTTCTATGTTCGCCTTTTTAGAGAAAGCGGATGAGTATGTAGAAGTGTTGCGTAATATTAATAATCCGGAAAAGGGCATATATTCTTTAGAGGAAGTGCAATTAGCAGCAGCGATTCCTAATCCGAGTAGTATTAGGGATTTT
Organism: Bacillus cereus group sp. MYBK245-2; assembly: GCF_051916145.1. NCBI lineage: Bacteria > Bacillati > Bacillota > Bacilli > Caryophanales > Bacillaceae > Bacillus > Bacillus cereus group sp. MYBK245-2. The sequence continues at coordinate 71,248 of NZ_JBQAGB010000021.1, forward strand.
TATGCATTTGAACAGCACGTAAAAACGGCACGTAGCCGAAGAGGGTTAGATGTTGTACCTGAATGGTACGATATCCCGGTTTTTTATTTTACGAACCATCGTGCTGTAATTGGTCCAGATGATGTTGTAATTAGTCCGAAGAAATCTAAAAAACTTGATTATGAGTTAGAGATTGCTTGCGTAATTGGGAAAGAAGGAAGAAATATTTCTCGTGAGCAAGCAGAGGAATATATTTTTGGTTATTGTATTATGAATGATTGGAGTGCAAGGGACTTACAAGCAACAGAAATGAAGGTAGGACTTGGTCCAGCGAAAGGAAAAGATTTTGCAACTTCATTAGGAGCGTACCTTGTTACGAAAGAGGAACTAGATATTTATCGTAATGGTGACCGTTATGAGTTAGAGATGACTGCTCATGTAAATGGAAAGCTATTATCAAAAGGGAACTTCCAAGATATTTACTATACATTTGCTGAAATGATTGAACGTGCTTCGGAAGACGTTACGTTATATCCAGGCGATGTGATTGGTTCTGGAACAGTAGGAACAGGTTGCATTTTAGAACTAGGCACAGAAGAGTGGCTACAAGATGGTGATGTGGTAGAACTTACGATTACTGGTTTAGGTACGTTACGTAATACGGTTAAAAAAGAAAGGGAAGCAGGTGATGGGCATGTTTTATCGTCACATGGGGGAGCTACCTCATAAACGACATGTACAATTCCGTAAAAAAGATGGGTCGCTTTATCGTGAACAGGTAATGGGAACAAAAGGTTTTTCTGGTACGCAATCTATTTTGTACCATCATTATATGCCAACGGAAGTAGGGCATGCGGCATTATCTCATTCTTGTCAGTTGCAGTATGAAGAAGATGTAGCTCTTGCTCATCGTCATTTTCGCACGAAAGAAAATAAAAAAACTGGCGATGCAGTAAGCGGAAGAAACTTTATGCTTGGGAATGAGGATTTATTAATTGGAGTAGTGACTCCAACAGAAAAAATGGACTATTTCTACCGTAATGGTGATGGCGATGAAATGTTATTTGTTCATTACGGAACGGGGAAAATTGAAACGATGTTTGGAACGATTCACTATCGAAAAGGCGATTATGTAACAATCCCAATTGGAACGATTTATCGTGTTATTCCTGATGAAGGAGAGACTAAGTTTCTTGTTGTAGAGGCGAATAGCCAAATTACAACACCGCGCCGCTATCGCAATGAGTATGGACAATTGTTAGAGCATAGTCCGTTTTGTGAGAGAGATATTCGTGGCCCGGAAAAATTAGAGACGTATGATGAAAAAGGTGAGTTTGTCGTAATGACAAAGTCGCGAGGGTATATGCATAAACATGTTTTAGGACACCATCCGTTAGATGTAGTTGGATGGGATGGCTATTTATATCCGTGGGTCTTTAATGTAGAGGACTTTGAACCAATTACAGGTCGTATTCATCAGCCACCTCCAGTACATCAAACGTTCGAGGGTCACAATTTCGTTATTTGCTCTTTCGTACCACGTTTATACGACTATCATCCAGAATCTATTCCGGCACCGTATTATCATAGTAACGTGAATAGTGATGAAGTACTGTACTACGTAGAAGGTAACTTTATGAGCCGAAAAGGTGTGGAGGAAGGGTCTATTACACTTCATCCGAGCGGCATTCCTCATGGGCCACATCCTGGGAAAACAGAGGCGAGTATAGGGAAAAAAGAAACGCTTGAATTAGCTGTTATGATAGATACATTCCGTCCGCTTCGTATTGTAAAACAAGCACATGAAACAGAAGATGAAAAATATATGTATAGCTGGATTGAAGAGGGATCATATACTGTGAAATAAGTAAAAAGAGGCATGCTCAATAACGGAGCATGCCTCTTTCATGGAATCGACATGTATAATAATACCAAAGAAAGTTATAGAAAGATATATAGAAAGAATGATAAAAATCGTGCATATTCATAAGAGTTTCTACTTATTTCGACAAAAGTATTGACTGGGGAAAGTACTATGAGTAAAATAAAAAAGCGAATTAAAAATTTTCAGAAAATTTAAAACTTGGAGGAGCATGCTATGAAGCAAATTTTTCAAAAGAAGCCTATTGCGAAGTTAATGCAAGAGAGTAAACAAAAGACGTTAGCAAGAACATTGGGCGCACTAGATTTAACGATGCTTGGAATCGGGGCAATTGTTGGAACGGGTATTTTTGTTCTAACGGGCGTGGTAGCAGCGAAACATTCTGGACCAGCTATTATATTATCATTTGCGATAGCCGCGTTAGCATGTGCCTTTGCTGCATTTTGTTATGCTGAATTTGCTTCTTCAGTTCCTGTCTCAGGCAGTGTGTATACGTACACATATGCGACGATGGGAGAAGTATTCGCATTTTTAATTGGATGGGACTTAATGCTTGAGTATTTACTTGCAACCTCTGCTGTGGCAAATGGTTGGTCCGCGTACTTCCAATCTTTATTAAAGGGATTTGGAATTCATATTCCTACCATTCTCTCCTCAGCCCCTGGTACAGGAAAGGGTGGAATAATTGATTTGCCGGCAGTTCTCATTATTTTAGTGATGACAGTTCTTTTATCTAGAGGTGTTCGTGAAAGTGCACGTGTAAATAATATTATGGTATTTATTAAACTAGCGGTTGTTCTTATTTTTATCTTTGCTGGTTTTAATTATGTGAAACCTGAAAACTGGACGCCTTTTATGCCATTTGGCTTAGATGGTGTAATGGCTGGAGCTGCTACAGTGTTCTTTGCATTCATAGGGTTTGATGCAGTTTCAACGGCAGCAGAAGAAGTGAAACGTCCACAACGTGATTTACCAATTGGTATTATTGCATCTTTATTAATTTGTACAGCTCTTTATATTATCGTTTCGCTTATTTTGACAGGAATTGTTCCATACGGACAGTTAAATATATCAGATCCAGTCGCTTTTGCACTTCAATTTATTGGACAAGATAGTTTAGCGGGAGTAATTTCAGTAGGAGCAATTACAGGGATCACAACAGTAATGTTAGTTATGATGTATGGGCAAGTACGCGTTTCATATGCAATGAGTAGAGATGGATTGTTGCCGAAACGTCTTGCTAAAGTTCACCCGAAATTTAAAACACCGTTTTTAAATACGTGGACAACGGGAATTATTGCAGCACTTATTTCAGGATTAATAGATTTAAATGTGTTAGCGCATCTTGTAAATATGGGGACTTTATCAGCCTTTGCACTTGTAGCTGTTGCTGTTATTGTAATGAGAAGAACGCATCCTGATTTACCAAGAGCATTTAAGGCGCCGCTTGTACCGTTTTTACCAGCGTTAACGGTAATTTTTTGTTTATACTTAATGCTTCAATTATCTGGGACGGCTTGGATTAGTTTTGGTGTATGGATGATTATCGGTATTGCGGTTTACTTCTTATATAGCCGAAAACATAGTGCTTTAAATAATAGTAAAGAAGAAGACGACGCAGCCAATTTATAAGTAGAAAAATCCATTCTAATTCTGTTAGAATGGATTTTTAATTTTGAAAATTCACATCATTCTAAACTTGTTATAAGATAATTATTGGTGAACAAAAGGGGTGAAATAATGAAAAATACGTGGCGTGAGTTAAGGGAGATGGATCGTAACGTATGGATTCGGTTTATTGGTGAGACGTTAAATGGAATTGCAATGATGATGTTGATGCCTTTTTTTGCATTATATTTAAAAGATAAGGTAGATTCATTATTACAGGTCGGAGTGATTATGGCACTGTCTCCAATTGCTGCAAGCTTTGGATCAATTATAGGGGGAAGAATTGCTGATATATATGGAAGAAAACCGATTATGATATTTTCGATGGCGAGCAATGCGGTATTCATGCTCGGTTTTTTATTTATAGAAGGATTTATTCCATATGCGATTTTATCTATTTTTTTAGGATTAAGTAATTCGTTATTTCATCCAGCTGCATCAGCGATGGTTGCGGATGTAACGGCGCCAGAAAAAAGAACAGAAGCATATGGTTTATTGCGAATGGGACACAATATAGGTGCTGCAATTGGTCCGATAATGGGGGCTTCAGTAGTTATGTTATCGAAGAACCTTGTGTTTATTATTGCCGCATCTACGATGTTATTTTATGCATTACTTGTATTCGTCCTTATTCAAGAGACAATGCCAAAGAATACGAATAAAGAAGGTGATACAGAAAAAGAATCAGGAGCAGTGTGGAAAATTGTATTGCGAGATAAGGCACTCATGATTTATTTATTAGCAGGTATCATTATTTCGATGGGATTTTCTCAAACAGAAGGCATGTTGCCACTGCACTTTGACAATGAAATGAAAGATATTTTTGGAACTAACAATCCATATCCATATTTAATGGCTTTAAATGGACTATTAGTTGTGTTGTTCCAATTTCAAATTTCAAAATGGGTCACAGATAAACCTGTTGGAAAGACGATGTTATATGGTGCATGTTTGTTTGGGATTGGGTTATTTTTCATAGGGTGGTTACCGAAGTGGTTTGGAGGACTTGATACAAATGCTACGATTATTTTAATAACTTTACTGTTTGTATATGCCATATATACGTTAGGTGAGATGATTATGTCGCCTGTACAGATGACGTTTGTAGCGAATTTGGCCCCTGAGCATTTGAGGGGGACTTATATGGGAGCTGCAAGTTTGCAGTGGATTACAGGAAGTGCATTCGGCCCACTTCTTGGAGGTTTTTTATTAGACCGATTACTTGGCCACTTTCTATTTACAATTTTAGCTGTAGGTTGTGTAGTTGCAGGTATTGTATATATTTCTTTAGACCGCCTTGTTGAACAAAGGCAAAAAAGCACACTAACCAAACAATCTTCTTAATAATTAGATGACATACACAAAAAGGGGATTTCTACATATTTTAGGTACATAACTAGATTGAGTTGCAATTTTATATATCTATGAAGAAATTTAAGTGGAAAAAGTATAGAAAACCAATAAGTGGTGTCATTTAATTATTTGTGGAAGTTGCATTTTATTTCAAATAGGAACTACCTATTTTTATAAAAAGTGCTAAAATAGAAAAATGAAAACAATTGGTTAGGGTGATTTCAGTGACAAAAATTAAATTAGGTTTATTATATGGTGGAAAATCAGCTGAGCATCAAGTTTCGCTACAAACGGCTCTTGCTGCTATTAAAGCATTAAATCAAGATAAATTCGAGATTCATCCAATTTATATTACAGAACAAGGTCAATGGGTACGCGGTGAGCGTATTGAAGGTGAAGTAACAGATGTTGAAGTTCTAAAAATGAGCGGTGCAGAAAATGCGATTTCTCCGTTATCATTAAGCACAGAAATCATTCCATCTACAAATGCTGAGGAAAATGCTATCGATGTTATTTTCCCATTACTACATGGACCAAATGGTGAAGATGGAACGGTGCAAGGATTATTAGAATTAATGAACATTCCGTATGTAGGAAATGGTGTTCTAGCATCTGCTGCTGGTATGGATAAAGTTGTTATGAAAAACATCTTTGCAGAAGCTGGATTGAAACAAGCAAAATATGCATCATTTATTCGTAGTGCATGGGAAAAAGATCGTGAAACAGCATATGAAAAAGTAGAAGAAGTATTAGGATACCCTTGCTTCGTAAAACCAGCAAACCTTGGTTCAAGTGTTGGGATTAATAAGTGTAAAAATCGTGAAGAACTTGAGAATGCATTTGAAGAAGCATTCCAATTTGACCGTAAAATTATTGTGGAAGAAAATATCGTTGGACGTGAAGTAGAAGTTGGTGTACTAGGTAATGATGAACCGAAATGTTCAGTTGTAGGTGAAATCGTACCTAAAAAAGACTTCTATGATTATAAGTCGAAATACATCGATGGTGATACAGCGTTAATTATTCCAGCTGAAATGACAGAAGAAGAGTCTAATGTTATTAAGCGAGATGCGATTGTTGCATTCCAATCGTTAGATGGCGCTGGCTTAACGCGAGCTGATTTCTTCTTAACGAAAGATGGAGAAGTATATATTAACGAAGTGAATACGATGCCAGGATTTACGCCGTTTAGTATGTTCCCTCTACTATGGCAACATACTGGATTACCGTATCCGGAATTAATTGAAGAGCTAATTCGTTTAGCAATGGAGCGTCACGAAGAAAAACAAAAAATTAAATATACAATCTAACAAAAAAAGGAGGAGGCACTATTCGAAGGAATAGTGCTTCCTCTATGTAAGGAGTGTTTTTATGATAAATCGAACGTTAAAACAAGTAGAACAAATGACAAATGGTACGGGATTAGCAGAGCAGTATGAGGGAATTACTATACAAGGAGTGTCTATTGATACGAGAAAAATCGAAAAAGGAAACTTATATGTTCCGATTCAAGGTGAACGTTTCGATGGACATGCTTTTGTAGATAAAGCTGTTGAAAATGGAGCTGTGGCGACATTATGGATGAAAGATGTAGCAAATCCACCTGAGAATCTTCCGGTTATTTTTGTGGAAGACACGCTATCAGCATTACAAATGTTAGCAAAAAACTATCGCGACCAATTGGACGTTAAAGTGATTGGTGTGACAGGTAGTAACGGTAAAACATCTACAAAAGATATTGTAACAAGTCTTCTTGCGACTAAATTCAAAGTTCAAAAAACAGAAGGAAACTTCAATAATCATATCGGGCTACCTCTTACTATTTTAAACTTAGAAGAAAATACAGAAGTAGCTGTATTAGAAATGGGAATGTCAAGCCGCGGGGAAATTGAATTCTTATCTAAGTTAGCTCGTCCAAATGCAGCTATCATTACGAACATTGGTGAAGCGCATTTAATGGACTTAGGCTCTCGTGAGGCAATTGCTGAAGCGAAATTAGAAATTGTGACAGGATTACAAGAAGGTGGAGTGTTCGTATATAACGGAGATGAGCCGTTATTAACGAATCGTGTTCCTGAAATGAATTTAATAGCTGAAACAGTTACGTTTGGTGATGCTAGAGCAAATGATTACTATCCAACGACTGTAACGTTACAAGCAACTGGGACACACTTTAAAATGAATAGAGAAGAAAACATTTCATTCTATCTACCGGTATTAGGGAAACACAATGTGTATAATACGCTTGCTTCTATGGCAATTGCGAAACATTTTGGTGTAACGTGGGAAGAGATGAAAGAAGGTTTAGTAACACTTCAAATGACAGGCATGCGTATGGAAATTGTAAAAACAAATAGTGGATTAACAATTATCAACGATGCTTATAATGCAAGTCCAACAGCTATGGAAGCAGCATTCCACCTAATGAATGGTTTAGATGGATTCTCTAAAAAGATTGTTGTTCTCGGCGATATGTTAGAGCTTGGAGATCAAGAAGTACAGTTTCATTATGAGGTAGGTAAATTAATCGATCCAGCAAAAATCTCCTATGTGTTCACATATGGTAAATTAGGGGCTCAAATTGCTGAAGGAGCGAAAATTAATTTCCCTAACGAACGTGTAAAGGCTTATGATAATAAAGAAGAGTTAGTAAAAGAGTTGCAAGCAGTAGTCGATGCAAAAGATGTTGTATTAATAAAAGCATCTCGCGGTATGAAATTGGAAGAAGTAATTACGATGTTGAAATAATTGGTGTATATAAATAGGGATGATAGCAACGAAAAAAGAAGAAACTTATAATAAGCGCTTACAGTAAATATAAAAAAATAAAAGTGAAGAAAAAACCTCTGAATATGAAAATAAGGTAACAGTTGGGTTTGCTTTTTACACATACAAAACTTATAATTGATAAAGTGTAATAACGTTTAGAAGTATTTTCGTGAAGAATATACGCCCGTTTATATACGTGAGCATTCAGGAAAAGGGCTTTTCCGCAAATTCGGAAAACGCCTTTTTTTAAATGATAAGTATAGGATAGAAAAGGAGAAGTAACATTGACAACATTTCGAGAATTAGGATTAAGTGATTCTTTACTGCAATCTGTTGAAAGTATGGGCTTTGAAGAGGCTACGCCAATTCAAGCTGAAACAATTCCACATGCATTGCAAGGTAAGGATATTATTGGGCAAGCACAAACAGGTACAGGGAAAACAGCAGCATTCGGATTACCACTATTAGATAAAGTGGATACACATAAAGAATCGGTTCAAGGTATTGTTATCGCGCCAACGCGTGAATTAGCAATTCAAGTTGGAGAAGAGCTATACAAAATTGGTAAACATAAACGCGTTCGTATCTTACCAATTTACGGTGGTCAAGATATTAACCGCCAAATTCGTGCTCTAAAAAAACACCCACACATTATTGTTGGTACGCCGGGTCGTATTTTAGATCATATTAACCGTAAAACACTTCGCTTACAAAACGTAGAGACAGTTGTTCTTGACGAAGCGGATGAAATGTTAAACATGGGCTTCATTGAAGATATTGAAGCAATTTTAACAGATGTGCCAGAAACACACCAAACATTACTATTCTCAGCGACAATGCCGGATCCAATCCGTCGTATTGCTGAGCGTTTCATGACTGAGCCTCAACACATTAAAGTAAAAGCAAAAGAAGTAACAATGCCAAACATTCAGCAGTTCTATTTAGAAGTGCAAGAAAAGAAAAAGTTTGATGTATTGACACGCTTATTAGACATTCAATCTCCAGAGCTTGCGATTGTATTCGGTCGTACAAAGCGTCGTGTTGATGAATTATCAGAAGCATTAAATTTACGTGGTTATGCTGCGGAAGGTATCCACGGTGATTTAACTCAGGCGAAACGTATGTCTGTATTACGTAAGTTCAAAGAAGGTTCTATTGAAGTTCTTGTTGCAACAGACGTTGCTGCACGTGGTCTTGATATTTCAGGTGTAACACACGTATACAACTTCGATATTCCACAAGATCCAGAATCATACGTTCACCGTATTGGCCGTACTGGTCGTGCAGGTAAAAAAGGTATTGCAATGCTATTTGTAACACCACGTGAATCTGGACAATTAAAAAATATCGAGCGTACAACAAAACGTAAAATGGACCGCATGGATGCACCAACACTTGACGAGGCACTAGAAGGTCAACAACGTTTAATCGCTGAAAAACTTCAAAACACAATTGAAAATGAAAACTTAGCATACTACAAGCGTATTGCGGAAGAAATGTTAGAAGAGAACGACTCTGTAACAGTAGTAGCTGCTGCTTTAAAAATGATGACAAAAGAGCCAGATACAACTCCAATCGCTTTAACATCAGAACCACCAGTTGTTGCAAGAGGTGGCGGTTCTAAAAAACGCGGCGGTAACGGAGGCGGATACCGTGATGGTAACCGTAATCGTAGTCGTGATGGACGCGGTGGCGATGGTCGTAACCGTGACCGCAATCGTGATGGCGGCAACCGTGGTCGTCGTGGAGAAGGTCAAGGTCGCCCAGGATCTTCAAACGGACGCGGCGAAAGAAAACATCATAGCCGTAAGCCACAAGCTTAATAGTAAAAAAGAGAATGCCCTTTTCCGGCATTCTCTTTTTTTATTTCTGTAATTGTACATACTACATAATAACTTGTGTAGAAATGAGGTGCTACATGCTTGTAAGACTTGGGTATGTTGCGATGAGTGTACATTTGAAAAACGCATCCCCATCTCAAACGATGACGTACGCGCAGTTTCAAAAAATAGATGATCGGGAAGCGGCGATTCATAAACTTGAAAGAATTGCTAATTCGAATTTGGAAAATTGCTTAAGGTTATTAAAGCATAACAAAGGCCATGATATATCCTTTTTTCGACTTAGTTCCAAGTTGATTCCTTTAGCGAATCATGAGGAGTTGTTAGAGTGGAACTACATTCGTCCCTTAAAAGAAAATTTAAAAGTGCTAGGTGATTACGCTATTCGAATGAATATGCGTATTGATTTTCATCCAGATCATTTTGTTGTACTTAATTCACCCGAGGAGAATATTTTTAAACAATCTGTCAAGACATTACAAATGCATAGAAAATTATTAAAAGGTATGGGAATTGAACATAAGCAACGATGTGTAATGCATGTTGGGGGCGGATATAAAGATAAAGAGCTCGCATTAGAGCGTTTTATAGAGAATTGGTCTAACGTCCCAAGAGGTATTCAGGAAATGATTATGTTAGAAAATGATGATACAACTTTTACGCTCGAGGACACATTATATTTAGGAGAAAAGTTGGACATTCCCGTTGTATTTGATTTGCATCATCATATGATGAATCATGATCGAGAAGATTGGCATGAAGATTGGGCGCGTGTTGTACATACGTGGGAATCGTCTTTGTTACCGGTGAAAATGCACATTTCTAGTCCTAGAGAGGGAAAAGACCCAAGGGCACATGCAGACTTTATTAATGTAGATACTTTTTTATCTTTTTTAAAAAAGATAAAAGGAAGTGTTCCGCAAATTGATTGTATGATTGAAGCGAAGAAGAAGGATGAGTCTTTATTTCAACTCATGAGAGATTTAAGTGAACAAACAGATGTGGAAATTGTCGATGGTGCGAGCTTTTATATTAAATGAGCTCTGCACCATCGAGTTTTTTTATTAATAGAGGAGTGCAAATACCACCAATGATCAATCCTGTTAAATGGCTGATAGGGTTGGCAGAGGGATTGAAGAAAGTGAATAGTAGTAATATACATATAATAATTGAAAAAATAGCGATGTCTCTTGGATTGGAAGAACGATATCGGCTATACAATAGAAATAACTGTGCGCCTAGCAATCCGAAAATGCCACCAGATGCCCCGGCATGAATATATTCATGAGGCATAATAAGATAAGAGGACATATTTCCGAGAATGCCAGAAAGGAAAAAAATAATGATGAAAGACAAGTGCCCTAGTTGTTTTTCAATACAAGAGCCAAGCGCGAATAAACAAATACTATTAAAAAGAAAATGTTGTAAGTCTACATGTACGAGCAGGGAAGTTAGGAGACGCCACCATTCTCCTTTAGCGATATATTCATTAGAAGCTGCCATAGGAAAGAGGGGGAAATCACCTAATATAATCATGATTAATTGTATGAGAAGTAAAGCAATGGTGATTGGTTGTAAGGAAATGCGGGCGGATGGTATTAGCATGTTGTGAGTATCACTCCTTTTGCATCAGAAAGATTCTCTGTTATTCTTACAATATGAAAAAAGAAAGCTAAATAGAAGAAGGGGATTTTGAAATGATTGTAGGGATTGGAATCGATATTATTGAATTGAATCGAATTGAAAAAATGATAGATGGAAAGCTTAAATTTATGGAACGTATTTTAACTGAAAGTGAACGTAATGTTGCTAAGGGGCTGAAGGGAAGTCGCCTTACAGAGTTTGTAGCTGGAAGATTTGCAGCGAAAGAGGCGTATTCAAAAGCGGTAGGGACTGGTATCGGGAAAGAAGTGAGTTTTTTAGATGTTGAAGTAAGAAATGATGATAGAGGTAAGCCGATTCTTATTACAAGTACAGAGCATATTGTTCATTTATCAATTAGTCATAGTAAGGAATTTGCTGTTGCTCAAGTTGTTTTAGAAAGCTCGTCACGCTAGTCTGCATATTTTATATCTTTGTCTCATATATTTGTGGTAGCGATAAGGAAGGTACATCTTCCATTCATTTATAGGGGCAAAGGGGCTGAAGTGATGAAAAGGCGTCTGTTTTTAGTTCTTGTCGGTTTATTAACCGTTTTTGTGTTGGCCGGTTGTATGGAAAAGAAACAAGATGATGTTGTGAGAGATTTAGAAGCGAAAGTAAAAGGGTTGAAAAGCTATCAAGCTGAAGCGAAATTATCTATTAAAACAGGGAATGAGCCTCAGGAGTATAAGGTAGAAATATGGCATAAGGAACCTTCTTTTTATCGTGTGAATTTGCAGAATGCGAAAAAAGATCAAAGTCAAATTATTTTAAGGAATGAAGAAGGTGTATTTGTATTAACGCCAGCGCTTAATAAGAGTTTCCGTTTCCAAAGTGATTGGCCGCAAAATAGTAGCCAGGCTTATTTATACGAATCCCTTGTGAGGGATATTTTGCAGGATAAGAAAAACCTTACTTTTGAAAAAACAGATAAGTATTATATCTTTAAAACAAAAACAAACTATCAGCATCAAAACATGTTGCCGAGACAAGAGATTACATTGAAGAAAAGTGATTTAACACCAGTTTCGGTGAAGTTAATGGATAATGATCAAAATGTTCTTGTGAAAGTAGATTTCTCTAAAGTGAAATTTGATGCGAAATTTGATAAAGGTGCATTTGATACGAAACAAAATATGTCTAGAGCGCAAGTAGATGTTCAAACGACAGCGAAAGAAGACAAACCATTTGCTATTTTGTATCCGCGTGATACGCCGCAAGGTATGACTTTGAAAGATGAAAAAGAGTTGAAGACAGACAGTGGCAAGCGTGCGATACTCACATACACTGGAAGTAAGAAATCCTTTACTTTAATACAAGAAAAGGCAAAAGTTGCAGAGGCTTCGTCAGCGATAAGTGTGAGCGGGGAATTGGTTGATCTTGGCTTTACAATTGGAGCATTGACGAAAGACTCTTTAACGTGGTCGCATAACGGAGTAGAATATATGCTCGTGTCTAAAGGTTTAGAGCCGAAGGAGCTGTTAATGGTTGCTCGTTCAGTTACAGAGAAGCAAGTGAAGTAAACTTCTTAGACGTGGTGATATATGTGCACCACGTCTTTTCTTAGTTTGAAGGGTGGATTTCATAAAAGAAGCATATAAAAGAATAAGCTTCGCATATCGTGTATAAGGAAGTGTGTTTATGGAAGAAGCGCCATTTTACCGTGACACTTGGGTGGAAGTGGATTTAGATGCCATTTATAACAACGTTACACATATTAAAGAATTTATCCCGAGTGATGTAGAAATTTTTGCCGTTGTTAAAGGGAATGCATATGGGCACGATTATGTACCGGTGGCTAAAACAGCATTAGAAGCGGGGGCGACAAGGTTAGCAGTTGCGTTCTTAGATGAAGCTTTAGTGCTTCGAAGAGCTGGTATTACTGCGCCGATTTTAGTGTTAGGTCCTTCTCCTCCTCGTGATATAAATGTAGCTGCTGAAAATGATGTAGCATTAACTGTTTTTCAAAAGGAATGGGTAGATGAAGCAATCAAACTTTGGGATGGTTCGTCTACGATGAAATACCATATTAATTTCGATAGTGGTATGGGGAGAATTGGAATACGTGAACGTAAAGAATTAAAAGGATTTTTAAAAAGCTTAGAAGGTGCACCATTCTTAGAATTGGAAGGAGTTTATACACATTTTGCAACGGCAGATGAGGTGGAGACTTCTTACTTTGATAAGCAATATAACACATTTTTGGAGCAGTTAAGTTGGTTGAAAGAATTCGGAGTGGATCCTAAGTTTGTTCATACAGCTAATAGTGCTGCAACGCTACGTTTTCAAGGGATTACATTTAATGCAGTACGAATTGGTATTGCGATGTATGGGTTATCTCCATCTGTAGAAATACGCCCTTTTTTACCGTTTAAATTAGAATCAGCGCTATCATTGCATACGAAAGTTGCTCATATTAAACAGGTGATTAAAGGGGATGGAATTAGTTATAACGTCACTTATCGAACGAAGACGGAAGAATGGATTGCGACCGTTGCAATTGGTTATGCAGATGGCTGGCTTAGAAGATTACAAGGATTTGAAGTGCTTGTAAATGGTAAAAGGGTACCGATTGTAGGGCGAGTAACAATGGATCAATTCATGATTCACCTTCCTTGTAAAGTGCCTCTTGGTACGAAAGTTACACTCATTGGAAGGCAAGGAGATGAATATATTAGCGCTACAGAGGTTGCGGAATATTCAGGGACTATTAATTATGAAATTATTACAACGATTAGTTTCCGTGTGCCGAGAATATTTATACGGAACGGTAAAGTTGTGGAAGTAATCAATTATTTGAATGATATATAGAAGGTAGTATGATTTGCTTCTTGTCATGTGAGAGGACTTTTCGTTGGCTAAGAATAAGTTCGTTTTTTGACGAGAAGCTTTTTACTTATCATTACTTTTAACATAATTTAACGCGGAAACTCTTCCGTTTCTTGTTGTAATGAGATAAAAAATAAAAGAATATGAATGTTTTGTTTGTGAATTGGAAAACATAAGCAAGGAATAAGGAAGTCTTTGCAACAGGCTCCATACAATGGTATTATTACAATAGGTGTCATATATATATTTGGGTGTGTAGTTGACGGTGGAGGTGTATTTTTGTGTCCGAATCAAGTGTAACTACTGAAATCGTGGTTCGGTTGCCAAAGCAAATGGTAACGGAATTGGACGGAATTGGAAAACAAGAGAATAAGAATCGCCATGAACTAATTTGCCAGGCAACACAACTGTTATTGCGTCAACATAAGACGAAGAAACGCTACCAACATGAATCAATGCGACGTGGGTACATTGAAATGGGAAAAATTAATCTTGGTATTGCATCTGAAGCTTTCTTAGCAGAGTATGAAGCAGCTCATACAGTAGAACGCTTAGTTAGCGGGGGGTAATATTTTGATTGTAAAACGCGGCGACGTGTATTTTGCAGACCTTTCCCCAGTTGTTGGTTCTGAGCAAGGAGGCGTTCGTCCGGTTCTTGTCATTCAAAATGACATCGGAAATCGTTTTAGTCCAACGGTGATTGTAGCGGCTATTACTGCACAGATTCAAAAAGCGAAATTACCCACTCATGTGGAAATTGATGCGAAAAAGTACGGTTTTGAGAGAGATTCTGTTATTTTACTTGAGCAGATTCGAACAATCGATAAGCAGCGCTTAACGGACAAAATCACTCACTTAGATGAAGTGATGATGATTCGTGTAGATGAAGCGCTACAAATTAGTTTAGGACTAATAGATTTTTAAATCGGCAGTTTAAGTTGCTCTCTTTGAAGGGCAACTTTTTTTATTATAGAGGAGGTTACGGTTGTATATGGAAATGGTAGATAATCGACAAGCGTTAATGAAAATGTTAGTGAAGGAATTAGGCTTTACCGAAAAGCAAGTTCGTCATGTTATTCAATTAACAGAAGAAGGTAACACAGTTCCATTTATTGCTCGTTACCGAAAAGAATGGACAGGCTCTTTAGATGAAGTGCAAATTCGTACAATTTTAGAGAGATGGCAATATATGATGCAGCTTGAAGATAGGAAAGAAGAGGTTCTTCGTCTTATTGATGAGAAGGGGAAACTGACAGGAGAATTACATCAGCAAATTGTGAAAGCTACAAAGTTGCAAGAAGTAGAAGATTTATATCGTCCGTATAAAGAGAAGAGAAGAACGAAAGCAACGATTGCAAAAGAAAAAGGGTTAGAGCCATTAGCTGAATGGTTATTGTTATATACGAAAGAAGATCCGAATCAGAAGGCAATAGAGTTTATAAATGCCGAGAAAGAAGTGCAATCTGCAGAGGAAGCATTGCAAGGTGCTCAAGACATTATTGCAGAAATCGTTTCAGATGAAGCGGCATATCGTAGTTGGATTCGGAATGTTACTTTTCGAAAAGGTGTTATGTCTTCGGCTGTAAAAGATGAAGAGAAAGATGAAAAAAATATATATGAAATGTATTACAGTTATGAAGAACCGTTGCAGAAAGTCGTGCCGCATCGCGTATTAGCGATGAATCGAGGTGAGAAAGAAGATATATTGAGAGTTTCTGTTGTTCCACCAGTAGATGAGATAGTAACTTTCTTATATAAGAAAGTAATTCGTGATAACGATTCAAAAAGTGCACAGTATGTAAAGTTAGCAATTGAGGATGGTTATAAACGATTAATTCAACCCTCTATTGAAAGGGAGATTCGAAAAGAATTAACAGAAACAGCTGAGGAACAAGCGATACATATTTTCTCTGAGAACTTACGTAATTTGTTATTACAACCTCCAATGAAAGAAAAGGTTGTGTTAGCTGTAGACCCTGCATATAGAACGGGTTGTAAATTAGCTATCGTAGACGATACGGGGAAAGTTCTATATATTGATGTTATTTATCCGCATCCACCAGTGCGTAAATATGAAGATGCAAAAGCGAAAGTTCTTTCTATTATAGATAAATATCAAGTTGAAATGATTGCGATTGGGAATGGTACAGCTTCTAGAGAATCGGAAGAATTTATAGTTGATGTATTACAAAATGTGAAACGAGAAGTCTTCTATATTATTGTAAACGAAGCTGGTGCGAGTGTGTATTCGGCTTCTGATTTAGCACGTGAGGAATTCCCGGATTTACAGGTTGAAGAAAGAAGTGCGGTTTCTATTGGTAGACGTCTGCAAGATCCACTTGCTGAACTTGTAAAGATTGATCCGAAATCAGTTGGGGTTGGACAATATCAACATGATGTGTCTCAAAAAAGATTAAATGAATCATTAACGTTTGTAGTAGAGACAGCAGTTAACCAAGTCGGTGTGAATGTAAATACAGCTTCAGTTGCGTTGTTGCAATATGTTTCGGGTTTATCAAAAACTGTTGCGAAAAATATTGTAGCAAAGCGTGAAGAAGAAGGGAAATTTACAAAACGAACAGACTTAAAGAAAATACCACGTCTAGGTGCGAAGACATATGAACAATGTATAGGTTTCTTACGTATATTAGAAGGGGCAAATCCGTTAGACCGTACAGGTATTCATCCAGAACAATATAAAAATGTTGAATTGTTATTGAAGAGTCTAGGATTATCAAAAGATGACGTAGGGCAACCGCAATTACAAAAGAGTTTAGAAGAAGTAGAGATTTCTAAGTTGTCGCAAGAAACGGGAGTTGGAGAACCAACATTAGTTGATATTATAGATGCACTCATTAGTCCAGAGCGAGACATGAGGGATGAGTTGCCTAAACCGCTTCTGAAAAAAGGGATTTTGAAATTAGAAGATTTAAAACGTGGTATGGAACTGGAAGGAACAGTTCGTAACGTTGTTGATTTTGGTGCTTTTGTTGATGTAGGTGTGAAACAAGATGGTTTAGTACATATTTCTAAACTAAGCAAACAATACGTGAAGCATCCGTTAGATGTTGTATCTGTCGGACAAATCGTCAAAGTATGGGTAGATGATATTGATACGAAAAAAGGTCGCGTTGCATTATCTATGTTGCCGATTGAATAGTAAGAGAAGAGAGCAGATGAAACTGCTCTTTTTTTATAGGATAAAACGTGTAATGGATTAAGAACTTTGATGTATTTTGCTATAATAAAACCAGCATTCATTTAATAATTTAATTTGATACCGGTTTTTTTCAAAATATGCGCGTTGCATTTGTTTTTTGAGCCATGTAGGCATAGGAATCCCTCCTTGTTTAATCCTACTCTCATAAATGTAAAGTAATATTGATGAGAGGTTGGTGAGTGGATTTCTATTTTTGCTATGTTTTTAGAAACCACGCTTCTTGAATGAGGATGGGTATATGTACTATTTAATATATGTATAAGAGAGGAGAAAAGTGTAAAAATATTTTTTTGTTTAGGAGGAATGAAAATGGATGAGCAAGAAATACAGCGGCTAGTGGAAGAAGTATCGCTACAATATTTCGGAATGCCGTTTTTACATAAGGCACTGTTTAATAGTAGGTTGCGTACAACTGGTGGACGTTATCTATTGAATACACACAATATTGAACTGAATTATCGATATTACGAAATGTATGGGAAAGAAGAATTAGTTGGAATTGTTAAACATGAACTTTGTCATTATCACTTACATATTACAGGAAGAGGATATAAGCACCGGGATAAGGATTTTCGCGAACTGTTAAAGGCAGTTGATGCGCCGCGGTTTTGTAAACGAATGATGAATGAAGAGAAGGAAAAAAAGGTTTATATGTATGAATGTATGGGATGCTCACTTCAATATGTAAGAAGACGTCAAATTAATACAAAAAGATATGTCTGCGGAAAGTGTAAAGGGAAACTAATCTTGATAAAGAAAACATCTTGACAGTGAAAACGCAATCCAGTATATTATAAACATGTCACGTTTGTACAAGATGTTGTGAAAAAACTTCTTGACTTACGATGAGAATTTTTATAAGATACAAATTGTCTTTATTATTCCGCAGTAGCTCAGTGGTAGAGCTATCGGCTGTTAACCGATCGGTCGTAGGTTCGAGTCCTACCTGCGGAGCCATACAGAGAAGTACCCAAGTGGCTCAAGGGGCTCCCCTGCTAAGGGAGTAGATCGCGAACGCGGTGCGAGGGTTCGAATCCCTTCTTCTCTGCCATTCATATTGGCCCGTTGGTCAAGTGGTTAAGACACCGCCCTTTCACGGCGGTAACACGGGTTCGAATCCCGTACGGGTCACCACTTCGGAGGATTAGCTCAGCTGGGAGAGCACCTGCCTTACAAGCAGGGGGTCGGCGGTTCGATCCCGTCATCCTCCACCATAATAGTATAATGAAAAGTGAAATGAAATTAATGTAAAGATTAAATGGTCCCGTGGTGTAGTGGTTAACATGCCTGCCTGTCACGCAGGAGATCGCCGGTTCGACCCCGGTCGGGACCGCCATTTTAACTTCTGCTAATTGGCAGTTGTTTTTTATTGGTCATTATGGTACAATAACATTTGTCTTTGAAAATAAGATAAGTATTTCGATGGGCTATAGCCAAGCGGTAAGGCAACGGACTTTGACTCCGTCATGCGCTGGTTCGAATCCAGCTAGCCCAGCCATTTACGAGCCATTAGCTCAGTTGGTAGAGCATCTGACTTTTAATCAGAGGGTCGAAGGTTCGAGTCCTTCATGGCTCACTTTTGTTTTTTCCGCGCGGTCGTGGCGGAACGGCAGACGCGCTAGGTTGAGGGCCTAGTGGGGGAAACCCCGTGGAGGTTCAAGTCCTCTCGGCCGCATCAAAAATCTTTTTTAAAAAAGTACTTGCATTTGAAAATGCAGTATGATAAGATAATTGAGTCGCCAAAATACAACGACGAAAAAACATCATGAATAAGCGCCCGTAGCTCAATTGGATAGAGCGTTTGACTACGGATCAAGAGGTTAGGGGTTCGACTCCTCTCGGGCGCGCCAATTACGGGAAGTGGCTCAGCTTGGTAGAGCACCTGGTTTGGGACCAGGGGGTCGCAGGTTCAAATCCTGTCTTCCCGACCACGCGGGTGTAGTTTAGTGGTAAAACAAGAGCCTTCCAAGCTCTGGTCGAGAGTTCGATTCTCTTCACCCGCTTTTAGTTCTTTGAAAACTGAACGAAACAAACAACGTGAAACGTCAATTTTTATTTTAGATGCTAGACAAACTAACTTTATTGGAGAGTTTGATCCTGGCTCAGGATGAACGCTG
>NZ_JBQAGB010000022.1:0-74897 GCF_051916145.1 Bacillus cereus group sp. MYBK245-2
TTATACCAATCGATTTACCCATTTCTCGATAACTTTCATTTCCGTTTAAATAACGTAAAACGATTTGTATTTTTTCATCAGCTGTAAATTTAGCCATAGAAAAACTGCACCCCAATTGTTAGACTGTGTCTAACAATTGGGGTGCAGTTCAACAGATGCTCTTCTTTTTATTTTCTACTTTATCTATTAAATATCAAAACTTATTCTCATTAAAAAATAAAAATTACTTAAGCCATTTGTTACAATTACTAATTAGTTGCTGTAAATCCTCTAGGAATCGACTCGCATGATACCCATCACAAACCGAATGATGTACTTGCAATGAAACTGGTAACATAACCTTATTCTCTTCGTTAAAATATTTCCCACAAGTTATAATTGGTAATAGAAAATCACCCTCATTATTAATATTTAGATTAAATCCAGTAAAACTAGCCCAAGGTATGCTAGAAATCGGAAAAACATTGGGAGGAATGTTTTCTTTCGTGAAGAGACCATGAACATTAGTATACAACCTCATATCCTCTTGATAGTTTCTATAGAAAATGTGAAAATCACTAGAATAATCCGTCCATATACTTGAAAAAGATTTATTATCTTTATGGAAGATTGTATAACTTGGGATCATTTCCTCCCAATATCCTAAAGCTCCTTCCTCATTAAAAGATGTTCGAAATTCTTTATGATTATTTACTACTTTAGAAATTAAGTATATAAAAACGGGATAAAATTTTATTCCCTTTTGATGTAATTCCTTTAATAACCTTGTGATATCAATATGCACAGTCATACTAAATGTACATTTCAACTTTAGATAATGTTCAAAATACTGCTCTCTATTCCATTTTTCTCTGTCAATTACATGAAACTTCATTTTAATAGCCTCCTAAAATTTTCTTTTTATTTTAGAAGGCTAATTTCCTTGCTTTCACCATAATTGTTCACTCCTAACAGTTTACATTTCACACTAATTGTTTATTTAATTATATAACATCTATAAGAATCCATTCACATATTTATGGAAACCTATCCACATACTATAAATAAATCAAATGAAATTTGGAGGATTCATACATGAATAACAAAAATGTAAATAAAAAAGAAAATGTTACCGAAAACGCTACACCTATTCAAAATAATAATACTGCAAATCTTAATATCGAAGAACAAGCAATGAACGGCTTATATGGAATGCCAGAAACTGCTATTGAAGATGCTGATCATACTACATCTGATGATTTGACTTCAAAAAATTAATTACATTGAAAAAAGCCCAGGAAAATATCCTTGGCTTTTTCAACTATGCATCCACTTTTTGTATCTCTTCACTCTTTCTCGAAAGTTTCCCTGGCCAAAAAGAAAAGCGACCTAAAACGACTGTAATTGCTGGTACAAGTAATGGTCTTACAATAAACGTATCTAGTAATACACCAATTGCAGTTACAATACCAAATTGAACAAGAACTTGAATTGGAAGTGTACCTAATACCGCAAAAGTCCCTGCTAAAATTAAACCTGCGGATGTAATGACACTACCTGTTTGTATAACGCCATTTTTTACTGCATCCAAATGATTTTGTGTCTTTCTATTTTTCCATATTTCTGAAACCATAAAGATATTATAATCTTCACCTAAAGCAACTAGAAATACAAATGCGTATAACGGTATTGCGCCTTGAATGGCCGGTGCTCCCATACCGAAGTGAAGTAATATCCATCCTGCTCCTAATGCAGAGAAAAATGATAAAACAACTGTTACAATTAAATAAATCATCGCGACAATTGATCGTAAGTAAACAAGTAATAATAAAGCTATAATACTAATCATTACTGGAATAATAACCGCTTCATCACGTTCTGTAATTTGCTTTGTATCATATAATGAAGCTGTTTCTCCGCCAATCCATAGTTGATCTTCAGCTTTGGTAACCCCAGCATCTTTTAATACTTTTTCTACATGGGTTTTCAATTTAGGGATTTGGTCTAACGCTTCAATTGAGTATGGATTTTCAGCTAAAGAAACCTCATACATTTTAATTTGCTTATTTTCTTTCCCCTCTTTTGGCTCTTTCACTGTTTTTACGAAAGAGAATTTCTCTAGTTCTTGTTTCATAGAAAGCTCTTTTCCTTTCGTATCAACAACAACTTTTACTGGCGCTAGTTCACCAGCTGAAAAATGAGCACTAATTAACGTAAACCCTTCGCGTGAAGGCATATCCTTTGGAAACGATTCTAATAAGTCATACGTGTATTGAATACGTGGTACAAATGATGCTAATCCACCTAATACAAATACAGTAAGCATAATGATTGTCCACGGTCTACGTACTACAACATCTCCAAGTTTTTTACTAAAGGCACCTTTTGATTTTTTTACTTTTACTACTTTCTTTTTCCTTCTTGCTAATTCCTCATTCATCGAAGTTGTTCTCGGTACAAACGGGAAGAATGCAGCTCTACCGAAAATTAATAATAACGCTGGTAAAATTGTTAAAGCAGCAATTCCCATTATGAATACAGCTACACTAAATGGCACTGCAAACCGATGAAAGGCACCATAATGAGCAAGTAATAATGTTCCTAATCCAAGTACAACAGTTAATGCACTCATTATTATTGCCCCGCCCGAAGCTTTAATTGCAAGTTGCAACGCCTTATATTTGCTTTCTTCTTCTAACAAGTACTCCCGATATCTTGAAATTAAAAATAAGCAATAGTCCGTTCCAGCACCAAACAATAACACTGTCATGATTGATATCGCTTGGGCATCGACTTTAATCCATCCGTGATCAGCTAAAAAACCGAGTGTAGGACTAATAATACCGTATGCAAAGCCAACAACAAGTAAAGGTAAAATTGCTAAAATTGGTGAACGGTATAGCAAAATTAATAGGACTAATACGAGTAATACAGTAGCAACTAACAATTTCACATCTGCTTGACTAAACAAACTAACTGCATCTGTTTGAATGCCTACTGGTCCAGATAATCGAACATGTAATCCAGAATCACTTATTTTTTGTTTAAATGGATCTACATCCACCTTACTATTCACTATCTTTCTTAAATCAACAAGATTTCCTTTTAATATATCTGTTCCAGCTGACTTGTTAAAGAATACTGGTGTAACAAATGATGTACCATCTTTTGATGCACTTTTTGATAATACTTGTTCCGGGATTGTATCAAATGGTGGTAACGTTGATTGTTCCTTTAAAGGACTAGCTTTTAACTCTTTATAAACGTCTTGTATGAGTTTATAATCCTGCGACTGTAATCCACCATCTCTATACCATACTACTAATAAAGGATTCCCTGCATTATTCGGAAACTCTTTTTTCATAAGTGCTTCCGCTTGCTGCGACATAGCTGTTTCAGGTAAATTTTTCGGATTCGGTTCTTTCGTACTGTTTACTTGTGGTAACGTAAATGAAAGTACTAATGTAATAAGAATCCATACCGATAAAGTTATCCATTGTGTATGCTTCCCTGCTACAAGCCTCCCTAACATATGTAACGGGTGCTTTTTCATAAAAACCCACCTTCCTTTTCTCTTCCACTATTAATTATATATACCGGTCGGTTAATTAATCAAGGATGAATAAAAATTTGTGTTATAATTAACTTAACAATACATGTCAGGAGCGAATAGATTTGGAACAAAAACAACGTCCTCTTGGAAGGCCTCGTCAAAATAAAAATACAAAATCTACAAAAGAAACCATTTTGGAAGTGGCAACTCGGCTATTTCTTACTCAAAATTATCAAGTCGTTTCCATGGATGAAGTCGCAAAAGTTTGTGGTGTTACGAAAGCAACCGTCTACTATTACTATTCAACAAAAGCAGATTTATTTACCGCTACTATGATTCAAATGATGGTACGTATACGCGAGAATATGACTCAAATCCTTTCTATAAATAAGACTTTAAAAGAAAGATTATTGGACTTTGCTAAAGTCTACTTACATGCAACAATGGATATTGATATGAAGAATTTTATGAAAGATGCAAAGCTATCGTTATCTGAAGAACAATTAAAACAATTAAAACATGCTGAAGACAACATGTATGAAGTATTAGAAAAAGCACTCGATAACGCGATGCAAATTGGAGAAATCCCAAAAGGGAACGCTAAGTTTGTGGCTCATGCATTCGTATCTTTATTATCAATTGGGAATTTTAAAGATGAGAATCACAATCCTATTCTTACAAATATAGATGAATTAGCACAAGAAATTGTTTCTTTTTATTGGAACGGATTAGGTCATTCATATTAAACAGATTTCCTTTAATAAAAAAGCATGTTTGAATTTTTTCAAACATGCTCTTTTATATACTAATAATCAGATTATACTTTAGCATTAATTAACCAACTTATACTTATCTTCATCTTCTATAATTTTTGAATTTGTTCATATATATTCTCCTTACATAATCCCCCGTGATAACAAACTACCGTTTTAATTTCTAAATTTAAATACTTCTTCAAAGACTGCTGTGCTTCTTTAATATTTAAAGTTGTTGGGGCGTGAATTCCTCCTAACTTTCCATTCACACTATACAGCGAGTCTCCTGCAATAAGAGTTTTACTTTGTTTCAAATATAAACTAATATGCCCTGGAGTATGTAGAATTAGTATCCCACCGCAATATGGAAGTTCTTGCCCGTCAATCACAGTATCACTTACTTTTCCACTTGGTGGACTCTTTATTTGTCCATCCTTCAATAAAGGAAACTCCCCTTCAATATATGGTTTATCTAGCTCGTGTGCATAAACTTTAATATCGCTTACACCTTTCTCCAATAATTCAGGAAGGCTACCTATATGATCTATATCCTGATGCGTTAAAATCACAACTTTTAGCTTATCAAAAGATACCCCAACTCTCTCCATCTCTACTTGAATATCTTCAAATTGTCCAGGGAAACCAGTATCTATTAAAAACTTCCATTTCATCATCCCATAAAAGAATTGGGTGAATTATAAATTCTTGAAACTCAAGTTGTAACATTTCTACCCCTTTTGCAATCTCCATATAGCAACTCTCCTTTATCCTGAAGTGTGAAAATATGTACGAGTAAACTGGAAATATAAAGCTCTACTATCTTATAATATGTTTTTTCATTCCAACAGAAAATGCCTGAAACCCTATAGATTCATAATAAGATTGCAACTTTTCCACACACATAAGTTGAGGAATAACCTTGTTTTGTTCGCAGTGATGGATTAATCGTTCTACTATTTCTTTTCCAATACCAATGGACTGATACTCTGGCAATACACAAACACCACAAATAATGCCTGTTATTACACCATCTGATATAATACGCCCCATCCCTACTAGCTTCTTATCATCAAAAGCATATATCGCATACCAACTTTGTCTACACATTTGTTCCAATTCATCCACCGTTAATTTAAGAGAATTCCATCCTAAAGATTCGTATAAGGCTAATAATCCATTAAAATCTGTAGGATGTTCACTTGTGTAGCGTATACTATTTTCCATGTAAATACTCCCTATTCTATAGTTTGTTAATGTTCCATAAAATTCCCCTTATGAAAATTGCGATTGACGTGAAAATAACTAGAACAAACTTCAATAAGAAAGATAGAATTCCTTCTCAATATAAAATAAAAAGAAGTTATCTCACTAGAGATAACTTCCTTTATATAAGACTCTCATTATATTATTAACCAAAAATTATACAACTGCATACGATTAGCACAAACAAAACTAATAAACCATTTGAAAAATAACCCATAGAATACTACCCCTTTATTAAATTATGTAAAAGATTTTATCATAAAATGATTTACAACATAATAACTAAAAAAGACATTGAATTCATTAGTTATATGTATTTAGTAATATTTTGTTTCCGTTTATATTCTTCTCCCCTAAAAGCATCCCTTATGCTCTTTTATTTTAATTCATTTAGTTTCAAAAACGAATTATAGTAAAAACACGTTTACTATTATTAATTGAAATGCTTGATTAACAATAAAAATAGTAATAAAATATTTACTAAATGCATAAAGGAAGTGAAACAATGACCCAAAATGAATTATTAAATGAATACATGAATTTATTATTAAATATGTCGGGTACTTTCAAATTACTATCGGAGAAATCCTCTGAATTTACACATTTAGAGCAACACGTAGTAGAGTATATCGCCCAGCAAAAGGTGCCTGTAAATTTAAAAATGATTGCTAGTTATTTAAACATACCTAAACAGCAATTAAGTGTAACAGTACGTAACTTAGAACAAAACGGGTACATTGTAAAAAAGCAAGATACGGTAGACAAAAGAGCCATATTAATTTCTCTGACAGAAAAAGCTAAAAAAGTACATTATGAGAAATGGAAACAAATATATAATAATTTCACTCACAATCTTGAAAAACTAAGTGAAGAAGATCAGCGGGATTTAACTTACGGACTATATAAAACAAATACAATGCTCTCAAAAATGTTAAATAACAACTAAATATATTGTTTATTACTAAACGGAGGATGTTTCATGGTTAAAGAATTAGATTTACAATCCGTACAAGGTACGATGCTTATTCCACTATGGGGAAGGGCATATGGTAGTGAGAAAAATAAGAATATTTTAGATGATACAGAAGCAATTCGAATTATTAAAGAATTTGATTTTGACTTTTCAACAATAGAAAATACATTTGGCGAATACGGATGTATTACTTACATTACCCGTGCACGAAAAATTGACGATACGATAAAACAATTCATAACAAAACACCCTAATGCTACTATAGTAAATATCGGTTCTGGACTAGACACTACTTTTTCTAGAATTGATAATGGAACGATACATTGGTATAATCTAGATTTGCCCGATGCCATTTCCTTTCGCAAAACTTTAATTGAAGATACATCGAGGAATACTAGTATAGCTAAATCATTTTTTGATACTTCTTGGTTTGACGATATAAAATATGATCCAAATGACGGTATTCTGTTCATATCAGCAGGCGTGTTTTATTACTTTAAAGAAGAAGATTTAAAAAAGATTGTAGTCGCTATGTCAAAACGTTTTCCTGGAGGCGAGTTATACTTTGACGCTGAATCAAAATTTGCCCTAAATCTTTCAAATGCTACAGTAAAAAAATCTGGTAATAATGGCGCTCTAATGTATTTTTATATAAATAATCCAAAGACATTAGAAAAATGGTCTCCAAACATAAAAGTATTAAGCTGCTCCCCTTTCTTTAAAAATATACCTACAAATAAAGGTTGGGATGGAAGTACGCGTATAATGATACGAATTGTAAACTTAATAAAGATGTTGAAGTTTGTTCATTTGCGGTTTGAGAAGTAACATATTAATACCTTATATAGTCGACTCCCCCACTTAGTACCTCTTAACGAGCTTAATTGAGTGGGGGCTTTTCTTAGTTCAAAGTTCCTTATAACTACCAACGAATTTGTCATAGAAAGGCTGAGCTAATTTTCTTTGTAACATGTTCCGCGAACTTCATCGCTTCTAACTAAAATATCTTTGCATTATGGTACACATACATACACCACTACTCCTTGCTTTTTATTGTACAAAAACTAGAAGGCTTCCCCCTCTCTTTTCATTCCTTACATAAAAATCAGCACTACCTATTTCCATTCTAAAGGGATTTTTTGATTATAGGATGTAAAATCAAAAAAGATTAATATATGATAAAATAGATATGAAACTTTACACTTTACTTTCAACAATAAGGAGGCCTGATCATGAAGGCGAATCTAGGAACAATAAAAGAACACTTAAACAGTGAGGAAGATATTCTTTCTACTCTCTACTGCGTAATACATTTTGGTTATATGAGCAGATCTGGTATTTTAGCTGCTACAAATAAAAAATTATTGTTCTGCTCTGATGCCATGTTTGGAAAAGGGCTAAAATGGGAATTCGAATACACTGAAATAGAAGATTTCAGTCATACGGATGGAGTTGTATTAGAGATGTCTGCGATCCCCTTTATCAAAAAAATAACTATGAACCATGGAGACGATTTTATTGTATTTGACAATTTTTCAAGCCCTCAAAACGTACAATCCTTTTTTGATTTGGTTCAATCCAAACAATAATCCTATCAATGCACATATTCTTATATATATCATATTCCTTGCACGGTAAAGCTTATAGAAACGTACAAAGAAGGTTGCATTTGCAACCCTCTTTGTACGTACTACAGATTGAATTTACATTATTTAATTTTTATAATTAAATAATAAGAATCAATTCACACTACTTTTACCGCTTTATTCTTCAAAACAAACTTTCCAAATAAAAAACGAACAAGTGGCCCCATAATAATTAATTGTAATGGATACGCCATAATGAAGTTTTTAATAAAAATCGAGAAATACATTGAAACGAATGAGTCTCCTTGCAGTCCACCATGTAAATACATCATAGCCATTCCGTAAAAAGACATAAAGAATACCATTCCAATGACCATAACTGTCGCCATCGTAATAATAATATTTACTTTCTTCGATTTATCAAACGGTAACGCGAAGACAATTTTTTTCGCACAAGGTCCAACGATACATATTTCAATTAATAGTGCAATAATAAATGCAATTAGTAGTTCTAATGCTATCTCCTTAATATGAATTGGCCCTCCTGATCCATTCATTAGTAAATTGTAAAACGTCATTACGATAACCATCCCAAGGCACATCATCATACCAAATTGGAGGTTTTCCTTTCTTGTTGTTGGCAAAATTCATCATCCTTTCTCTTTGAGTCTTTGTCATTATATCGATATTGGAAACCCCTTCGTAAGTGAACATTTTGTGAACAAATTTAAAACGCTTTCACATTTTTCCTTTACTTTCATCCCAAATTCTCAATTTTACTTATAAAGGTTTTATATATTTCAATGTTGAATTACTACATTGAAACATTACTACTAGGAGGAGAACCATGAATGAACAAGGATTTTTCGTATATCATATCGTAACAAGGAAGAAAATGAAGATCGGACAGATCATTCAATTTAATAAAAATCAAACAAATACCCTATTCCACTTCTTTTTTGAAAGAGAACATTTAAATTCTAGTGGTAAAGATTCTATGCAAATTTTAAAAGAGCATTATACAAATGAAGAATTACATATAAAGAATGAAAATGCTACAGTAGTTATGAATTACATGGATCAAACAATTAGAGCCATTAGAGAAACGATTGTGGAAATGATTAGACTGCAAGAATATCCTAATTATCCGTCAAGATTGTCTTGTTTATATGCTGCTAAAAGCTATGAAGATGCTTTAAAATGGAAAGCATTATTTGATTCTTACAATCGAGAAGTTTTGCAGATTGTTAAACTACGAGTAATCGGAAATTCTTTTGAAGGTGACGGGAATCTTTTACCGAAAGAAGATGCTATTCCTTTTTCTCAAAAAATGGAACAAGCTAGAGAATATTGGAAAGGAAATGTGAATAACGAACTCCCTGAGCTACTCATTAATGGCGAAATTGAAGTAGTCGAGATTATTGATGACTTTTCATAACTTCAAATTTAATTTCAAAAAGAGTATTGCACTTACTCTCAATACTCTTTTTGTGTAATTTAATGCTATTTGATTAGATTTGTATTTTACAGATTATTCATTTCATAACCATTTACAAAAAACGTTATTGTTTCTAATTCATCTTCATTTAATTCTCTATCTATGTCTCGTTTATACGCTTCCTTTATCTTCCCTTCATCGCCTTTATGTATTTCAGTATAAGTTCCTACTGTTTTTAGTAAACGCATTTCTTGTAAAAACTCCTCCCGATTTATAGCGGTCCCATGAGAAAGGATATAGGTTTCAGCATCAAATTTTTCTAATTCATCTATTAATGCAAACGTTCTTTTCGTCGTATAGTTCCACTTTGAAGAAAAGATATCTGCATATATACAGTCTCCTAAAAATAATATCTTTTCTTCTTTCACGTAAATAACAACTGAATCATGTGCATGATCTCCGCCCACATGTTTTAACACACATGTCACCCCACCAAGGTCTAATTCAATTTGATTCTGGAACGTTAAGGTTGGAAGAATAATTTTAATATTTCTCGCTTTTTCTTCAAACTCTTTTTTAATGCAATCCGCACAAAATACAATTTCAGTACCCTCTTTCACGCGTGCATCCAACGCTTCATCTGTCCATTCATAAGATACTATTGACTGCATTTCTTTTTTCGTTTCAGCGTGCGAAATAGTTAATGCATTCTGTAATACAGATAATCCAAAAATATGATCCCAATGCCAATGCGTTAGTGCTACAAAATCAGGATTCGATACATTTTTTTCTTTTAACATTTCTAAAAATAATTGTGCATGTTCTTCTGAATTCCCTGCATCAATCATTAACGTTTTTTCTTGTCCAACAACCATTCCTAATATAGGTCTATCTGTTTCAGAAACGGGTGTCATATACCAAAATGAGTTTCCTATTTTTTTAATTTGTTGCATTACAAAACCCTCCATTTACTACTACTCTCTTCAATTTCCACCACTTTAAATTTCTGCAATCTAACATAATAACTATTTCACTTTATTCATATACTGTTCTTGTACATGCTGCATTAAATCTCTCATCTTCTTTTCAGCAGGATGTTCTTGATTCTCTGGTACCTCTCTGCCATTGGCTGAAAATTTTTGAGAACATGCTGTACGAGTTACTTCTAAGTTTGCAACTGGAAATTCCCACGAATTTTCGCTTCTACTTCCAGTTGAAGCAAAGTGTATACAGCTCGAATCAATTTTTGTACGCTGACCTTCTTTATTTACTGTGTAATATAAATCGTTTACCGTGCCATATTTCATATTTTTTGTAGATGTCAAAGCAGTCCCGTCGGCTGCAAAAGTGACAATACTAAACTCCTCTTCCTTCGGTAACAACTTAGCACCAGGTACGTTGTACACAACAATCAAATCCCCTTCGTACTCTTCAGGAATTAAGTATATAGTATCTGTAGTTTCTTTACCAAAACTAATACATCCGCTTAATAAAAACATAAATACGATTCCGAAACAAAATATACTTTTCTTTAAAACATAGTAAATTTTTCTATCCATTTAAATATGCATCCCAATCGTAGTCTTCAATTTTATAGAATCTACCTTCATCATTTCTTTCATATGCACATAATGGTGGTTCCTCAAGAAATTTCAAAATAGTATCATCTATATTCAATATGACTCCAATTGAAATAATTTGAAAGTTTTTAGGATCATTCACATAGTCATCACTTTCATAGCCACTTAAAATTGACCAACCAGAGTCGCCTTCTTCTCTCGAATCCTCCTTAAGCATAAAGTTAAATTCTCTTCTTTCAAGTACATCATTACTAACAATTACCTTCGTATCAAAATAAAAATCCCAATCTTTTGAAGATGGGTCGTTATATTCCGTATCACATATATTTTCAATTACAAATGAAATTTTATCACCTATTTTTAAATCTAAGCGATATGGTTCATTGCTCAGTTCCCCTACAAACTTCTTCTCATTTCTTTCAATGATTTCAACCCACATTCTTTCACCATTAAATCCATCTTCTTCCTCATTTTTAGATACAAAAATTAGCTTTACCAAATCTCCAATCTTTAATTTCTCCAACACTTCTGAGCTAGGAAGATAGAATGTATAGGGCGCTTCTTTATTTATTTCATAAACATTATCTAAGTACCAAGACATCTTTTTCTCTCCTTAAAGGCTTTTTACACTCATACTTTTAAAATAATACTATTTTTTCTTCCGGCAAACTACTACCATAGAATAGCAATCTTCCCCTAACTCATTGCCTTACCAATCATTATATATATGTAATAATTCAAAACCATTCGCTACTAATAATCTTTCTAACTCCTGCGGGTATGTATAGCGAAGATCTATCGTTGTTTTCAGTTCTT
This sequence comes from Bacillus cereus group sp. MYBK245-2, assembly GCF_051916145.1. Taxonomy (NCBI): domain Bacteria; kingdom Bacillati; phylum Bacillota; class Bacilli; order Caryophanales; family Bacillaceae; genus Bacillus; species Bacillus cereus group sp. MYBK245-2. Next base: position 11,944 of record NZ_JBQAGB010000022.1, read on the forward strand.
CTACTAGTACATCGTCCTCATAAAACCTTCTTGTTGTTATGTAATGCTGTATTTGCTGAATTGAATCGTATATCATTTCAGTATATAAATCACATTTTCTTCCCTTTTCATCACTAATAGTTGTCCAATATTCTTCTGCAGATGGCTGTATTAATTCTTCTTTTGAAGGGAAACGTGTATCGAATATGAATATACCATTCTCAGCTAACACATGATGAATAGATGTTAATAATTGATTTTGATGAATATTTGTAAGGAAATGCTGGAATCCATGCCCCACCATAAATGCTAGCGAAATGGTATCTTCAATGTTCAATTGTAAGCAGTCTTGTTGTAACCATTTTACCTTCTTACAATCCGTAGTTTTTCTCTTCGCTTCAGCAAGCATTCCTTTATGTATATCTACACCGATCATTTGATATCCGTTTTCTATAAATGGAATTGTAATTCTTCCTGTTCCACAAGCAATATCTAGAATCCATTCATTTTGTATATTTAGTTTTTGTGCCCATGATAGTAAGAACGGAAAATCTGACAAACTTTTATTTTCAATATCATATCGTTTTGGATTTTCGTATTCAGATAAACTCCATTTTGATTGCAAAATTCTTCCTCATTTCATATTTACACTTAAATTTAATATATAAATTATAACGAATTATTAGTTTTTTCTCTATAATCAAACATAATTACTTGGACTAATCTAACTTTCCTTTTCGTAAGCTAAAAATAAGGTGGAAGAATCGGAGTGTGATACGATGGAACGATTATGGATTCCTATGATAGTTACATTTTTTTCATTTGGTGGCTTATTATTAGGCGGTGCTGTTGGCATTGCTACACGCCAGCTAATTGAAGAAAAAATGCATCGTTTATATGCATTATGTGGTGGTATTTTGCTTGGACTCTTACTACTTGAAATTATTCCTGAAACATTTTCAAGCTATGAAATGATTGGACCTATACTTGGTATAGCTATTGGTATTTTAGTTATGAGCTTATTAGATAACTATTGTCACCATCCAATGATACATACAAAAGATCAACAAGCATGGCAAACTTTCCTTTTCCTCTCTTTTGCTATATTTATTCATAATTTGCCGAGTGGATTTGCTTTAGGTACTGCTTTTATTAATCATGCTGACTCTGCCATACCTTTTTTAATAGCGATCGTCGTTCACCATATTCCTGAAGGCTTAGCATTAATCATCCCCTTTCTCTTTACAAAACATAAATATATTTCATTTTTATTAACAACTTTATTACTTTCTCTTATTCTCGGTACCGGTACGGTTTTTGGTATCTTAATGGAAGGAAAAGCGCTTCATTTACAAGGACTCATTATGGGGAGTGCTATCGGTTCCCTTGGCTATGTTACAATTCATGAAATGCTTTGGAAGGCAAAGAAACAGCTTTCTTTCCTTACATTTTTAATGTGGGCAACTAGTGGATTTTTATTAATAACAGTATTTACACTATTTACTGGCCATCATTAAAGTTAAAAATATAATCATTTGTATATTTTTCCTGTTTCTCCAAAACATAATGTTATCTACCTACTATAAGGAGGAACAATTATGTTTGGGAAAACGGCCGGTGAAGCACTAGTTGATTTGTTAATTGACTGGGGAGTAGAACACATATACGGAATGCCTGGAGATTCTATCAACTCTATTATTGAAGCTTTAAGAAAAAAACAAGATAAAATCAAATTTATTCAAGTTCGCCACGAAGAGGCTGGCGCATTAGCAGCTGCTGCTTATGCGAAATTAACAGGGAAACTTGGTGTTTGTATGGCAATTGCAGGACCTGGAGCTATTCATTTATTAAATGGTTTATATGATGCGAAACTCGATAAGGCTCCTGTGCTAGCAATTTCAGGTCAAGTAGAAACTGATTTACTCGGAACGGATTTTTTCCAAGAAGTAAACTTGGAAAGAATGTTCGATGATGTCGCGGTTTATAATCAGCGCATTATGTCAGCAGAACAACTACCAGCTGTCGTGAATCAAGCAATTCGAATGGCTTATACGAAAAAAGGTGTATCTGTTCTTACGATTCCAGATGATGTTCCAAAATTTGAAGTAAAAAATGGTGCTCGTGTTACAAACACTTCTTTTACTTTACCTGAATTATTTCCGCAAAAAGAAGATTTAGATGCAGCGAAACTCGCAATAAATGAAGCGAAAAAGCCTGTGATTTTAGCTGGAAAAGGTACGAAACATGCGAGAGAATCTTTACTTGCATTGGCAGAACATATTGGTGCTCCAATCGTACTTACATTGCCAGCTAAAGGAATTATTCCTGATGAACACCCTCTTTGTATTGGTGGATTAGGATTAATTGGCACGAAACCTTCTTATGAAGCAATGAAACATGCAGATACTTTAATTATGGTTGGTACTTCCTATCCGTTCACTGGTTTCTTACCTGAAAAAGCAAAAACACTCCATATCGATACCGATCCGGCCCAAATCGGAAAACGGTATGTAACAGATATCGGCTTAGCTGGTGATGCTGATAAAACATTAAAATGGTTACTTGGAAATGTAGAAAAACATGAGGACCATTCCTTCTTAGAGCATCATCAAGAAATGATGAAAAAGTGGGAAGAAAAATTACACAATCAAGAAGACGATTCTTCTACTCCTATTAAGCCACAACGCGTTATGCATGCACTGCAACACGTAGCTCAAGATGACGCAATATTATCAGTCGATGTCGGAAATGTAACAGTATGGACAGCAAGGCACTTCCGTATGACAAATCAACAATTTATCATTTCTAGCTGGCTTGCAACTCTTGGCTGCGGTTTACCTGGTGCACTCGCTGGAAAAATTGCTTTCCCGGATAAACAAGTATTTGCGGTTTGTGGAGACGGTGGTTTTGGAATGACAATGAACGATTTCGTAACAGCTGTTAAATATAAACTACCAATCGTTGTCGTCGTTTTAAACAATAATAAAATCGCCATGATCAAATTCGAACAAGAAGTTATGGGGAATATCGAATTTGGTACAGACTTAACAAACCCTGATTTTGCAAAATACGCGGAGGCGTGCGGAGGTATTGGATACCGCGTTGAAAATTTAGATGAACTACTTCCTGCTTTCGAAAGTGCGGTAAAACAAAGTAGACCATGTATTATCGATGTAGTTGTAGATGCTAATGAAGCACCAATGCCAGCAAAAATCACATTTGGTCAAGCAGCTGGTTATACGAAGCATATGATAAAAGAATTATTTGAAGAAGGTAAGATTGATTTACCTCCACTATAAACAAAAAAGATAGCTGAAAACGATTTGTCTTCAGCTATCTTTTTTATTTTTGTATATCTCTATAGAAAGAAAAATCATTCACAGTAGATTGTACTTGTTTCTCTTCCTTTACTTCTTTATCCTTACTCCTAGGCATTCTTACATTTCCTAGTTTAATCGCATCTTGCATACTATTACTAACTAGATTTCCTGCGAGAATTGTCATACTGTAAAAAGCAATCGGTATAAGTACAATCCATGTATGAGTAGTTAAGTGACGGAAATTTTGACCAATTAGACCTGTCCATTCCTTTGTTACACTATCTGCATCTAATCCAAATAATATCGTTCCACCAAAAAACAACTTAAGTAATCCAAGATGTAAAAGAAGTAATAGTACACTTACAAATTGTTGAGCTACTAATAAAAGAAACGATGGTAACATATGCGGCCATATATGGCGCTTCAACCTCTGCCACTTACTCCCGCCGAGCACAGTAGCTGCCAACATAAATTCTTCTTTCTTAATACGTTTTACTTCTTGCGCTACATACAACATCACTGTTGGTACAGCAAGACATACAAGAACTATAATTTGAAATGACACCCGCAAATATAACGGCACAACTTCTGCTCCACTATCAAACGTTAATACTTCATTTAACATAAAATAAGAAATCATAACCATCGGTACAATACTAAAAGGATCAAAAAAGGATGAAATAACTGGAAAAGAACGTTTACCATACATACCAAGAAGTAAACCAATTCCCCCTCCAACTATAACTCGTAAAATCGCTATAATTATACTCGCTCCAACTGTCCATTTTGCACCTTCTATTATTAATTGAACAAGGTCACGACCTTTCACATCACTTCCAAACCAAAATTTACTTGATGGTGCAAATGGAGCTGCTTCTAATTCTCCTTTTTCGTTATACATCATCGTAAGTTCGCGAATATTCCCATCAAAAAACAACGTATATCCAATACTAACAATCATTAGCACACTCAAAAAAGTAGTACCTATCCAAAATCTCACATCTCTTTTTACAACTTGCCACATATTACACACGCTCCTTTATAACATTTTGTAAGAACGTATGTAATAAACGAAATAGTATAAAAAGCGGTACGTATAATATTACTAGACTCACCGTAAATATTTCTAATTTCGAATTTTCTTTTACAAAAACAAACATACCATATGTATTGAAAATCCATTCGATAATATATAAATTTGATAACATAAATAAAATATTTGTTTTTGCATAATAGATCGTTGTTAACAAAACATTTCTTGAAATATGATGTGTTAAAATATGTCTTAAACTAAGCCCTTTACTTTTAGCAAACAAACTATAATCTTTCTCTAATTCTTCTTTAAACCGTAATAACAATAGTTTAATAAACAATAATGTTGTTGGTATTGTAAGACATATAATTGGTAACAAACGTATCCTTTCTTCCCCTAATCCAGCCAGTTTGATCGGCATAAATCCTGTTTTTTGAAACATAATTACGACAAGAAGTTGCGATAATAAAATAAGTAATATATCTGGTATACTCTCAAGCGTAAGAAAAATCCCGTTCCACATTTTCTGTTTCATATGAGAACGCTGTAATACCCAAACAACAAGTATATACGCTATAAGCAAAGATAGTAAAAAAGCTGATAGAAATACAATCATCGTTTCAATATAATGAATCCATATTTGCGGAAATAATTTTCTTGAATCCCGAAATCCATATGTAATTTCACCCGGTTGAAGTAACTTCCCTCCAAGAAATACAATCGTGTTCCAAAAACCGATTAAATCAATTTGTAATCCCTTAAATAAACGCGGTAGCGCTCCTAGGCAGATTATACATAAAATTGCAGCTACTAGTTGTAAACAAGTAATCCCACACCACTTAACCATTCTCATCAACATAACGATTTCCCCTTACCGTTCGATAGAATATTCAGAAACAAAAACTAAATATATCACATCTCTTCAGCTACAGCATGTACTCGCTTTTGCCCACTAGGTAGAATAGCTTGATATAAACATGTAACAAATAATAATAAACCAAATAAAATAATATACAATGTATCTGCACGAATCCATTTTGGGAATAACATTGCTATCGCACCGAGAGATAAAAGCTGGAATCCTGTCGTTAATGGACTAAGTAAGCTTTGTACACGCCCCATGAATGACTCTTCTACAATTTCATACATCCAGCCCATGATTGCAACATTAATAAACGATAAAAAGAATGTCGCAAAAGCGATACATACGTAAAAAGACCATACGTGGTTTACAAAGTAACACATACCGAAAAAGACCCCTGAGCCCGCCATACCAAATACAATAATAGGTTTGGGTGCATATTTCTTACCTACACTTGTTGCTACTATACTTCCAATTAGTAATGAAATCCCTCCAACTGCACCGCCCACCATCGCTAAACTTTCATAAGTTGCTGGTGCCAATTTGTATTTTAATATGTAAGTAGTAGATACGCTTAAAATACCATTTAATAGTCCAAACACGATAAATCCTAAAAGTAATTTTTTTAAAGTTTCATTTCGATATATATACTTGATCCCTCCTTGAAACTCTGTTATTAACATCTTCAAATTAACTTCTTTCCATTTTGTTCTCCCATTTGGTAAACGAACTTTTTCTGGAATGGAGATCGTTTGAATTAAAATACCACTCATAATAAAAGTGAGCGTATTTACTAAAATGCTCCCGTATATTCCAAAAGTCCAGTACACCATCGTTGCAATTCCTACACCAAACAAAGCATACAAACTATTTACCATTTGATTCACACCTGCTGCTGCACCGTATTGGTCTGATTCAACTACCCCCTGTATCATCGACTGTTCTGATGGAGAGAAAAATTGTATACATGCATTTTCCAAAAATAAAAATATGAAGACAAGTATAATCATCCCGTAATAAAGCGAAATTAGAATTCCAATATTACAGAACGAACAGCATATGTTACTTACCGTACAAATACGCTGTCTATCAAAACGATCCACTACTGTCCCTACTAATAAAAAAAGATTAATGCAGGTAATGCCATCATAATTTGTGTCATCGTTGCGTAAACTGGTTGTTTTCCATATTGATCTAGCAAATAAAACATTAAAGAAACTCCAGCAATCATAGAACCGAGTCGCTCTAAAATATTCGCTAGAAAAAAACGTGCATACACTTTGTTGCGAAATAACTGTAACATTTCTTTCATACTTCGGATCCTTTCTCTCGACAAAATAGTATTATTTTAGTCATTTCTCAGAAGTTATATTATATTTTTCGACTATTATCCAATCTTTTCCTTCTATATAGAGAACATTATAAAAAAGACTCTTGTTTTTTTATAGAAGAGTCTTTTTTATTTAACTTCGCTTTTTTTAATGATATATCTCGCTAACTTTTTTAATTCTCTATAGTTCGGATACACTTTATTTATTTTACAAATGTATCGGACATCCACTCATAAAACTTTTCCTTCTCTTCAAATTGTGGATAATGCGCGGATTTTTCAAAAGTAATAAATTCTTTTTTCTCTGCTTCAATTGTATTAAAATATGTTTTTGCTGCATGAGATGAAGTGTTATAGTCATATTTCCCCATAAGGAAATAAAACGGTAGCTTCAGTTTCGTCACCTTAGTAGGCAATGGATTCTTTAAATCCTTTTCTAATAAGATTGTTTGAGATTTTGATAATCCAACGTTATAACGAATTACGTCGAACAAGTTATATTCATTACTGAGTAACATTCCGATGTTATCACCATCTGGATTTTCAATGCGTCTTGATGTTCCACCATATTTCGCAACATAATTTCGCGGAGTGTATGTATCGCCATTTTTAATTTTTTCAGTCAATCCATTAAAATAGGAAACTTCATCTGTATTCCCAGCACTTTGTGCCTGTTCAATTACATAGTTTAAACTATCCATTTCACTTTCTACTGTATCACTCATCTGCCCTATCCCAACATACGCTTCGTATTTTTCAGGTGCTTTATTAGCAGCTTGCATTCCGATATATGTACCGTAAGAATGACCAATTAATATTACCTTTTCTTTTCCCATACGTTTTGAAATATACTCTGTCATAGCTAATAAATCCTCTACAAGAAGATCTGATGTAAGATTTGAATAGTCCTCAAAGAAATGATACGATTTCCCGCTTCCTCTTTGATCATAATTAACTACGGTGAATTTCTCTTCCAATAATTTTTGATACTTTTGAGCATATGGTATTTCTGAAGTACCTGGTCCACCATGTACAAAAATAATTACCGGATTGTTCTTATCTTTGCCGCGTATCATAATTTCATGACCACTTCCATTTATCTCTACTTGCTCTAATGTACTTATACTATTTTCCCTATTTATTTGCGAGGTCCATGTAGGAAATACTAGCGCTACCATTAGTGTGAGTGTAGTTATGACTCCAATAAATGTTATTAATTTTTTTATCTTCTTCATAAGACGCATCCTTTCTTATAAATTTGTAAAAATAACAATTTAATTCTATAAAACTACATTATTAATATCCTATACACTTCTTAACATTCCGCTATATAAACTCTTAATATTTTCTTAATTTTCAATACATTAATCGTAGAAAAACTTGATCACTGGTATTACAAATATAGAAAAAAAGCCCTTGTTTTCAAACAAGGACTCTTTTCATAAACTACTTAGCTACCTCTTCTTTCGGCATTACCATACCTTTATAAAGTTGAACAGTTATCCAGTAATAGATGAAATAAATGACTAAGAAAATCCCAATTGGCACCCACACTTTTACAAACGGGTCAACTAATATGAAGCTAAATAAGTTTAGCCCTACTAACACGTGGGAAATTCCAATAACCGCTGGGAAGATAAATAAATATGAAATTTCTTTATATATACTTTTTGTTAACATACTACGTCTCACACCAATTTTTCGTAACATTTCATAACGTCGTACGTCACGAGAAGCACCTGTTAATATTTTGAACATAAGGGAACTTGCCATCATTGCTAAAAATGCAATTCCGAGGAAAAATCCCATAAACATTGTTCCGCTCATGAAGCTGTTCATAAATTGATAAATTGTCATTTTCGTAAATAAGTCTACTTTTGCACCTGTTGCTTTTTCAATTTGTTCTTTTTGTCTCTTATCTATATCAATCAACAACGGTTTATATTTTTTCATATCGTCTACTTTTGCTAATGTTACAGTGTGTTCTGTTCCTTGAATTCCTTTATAATGTGCTTCATCTGCAATTCTTACAGGTTTTCCGTTAAATTGATTATGTGTAATTTGTATTTCTCTTACAATTGCATCTTCCCAATCTCTCGGCATACGAGGAAATTTTGCTAATTCAGGAGACTCTAAAGCAGAATATACTGGTTCAGTTAAAGGTTCAGTCACACGTTTACGAACAGGCTCTTTTAAGGTTTTTGTATCAAAGTGGTCTGAAACAAGTGGCGGTTTCGCAGTTAAATCGTTACGTAAGTAATAAACCGCTTCTCCATCAACTTTATACTTGTACTGGCTTTCTTCAACAATTTCCATTTCTTTTAATGCAGCTGTATCTTGTTCATTTGGATCATGAATTACGACATCATATACACGTGAGAAGTCTGTCATAATACCTACATTTTTTTGGAATGCCATACCTGCAGTCATCGCACCTGCGCCCAATGCAATTAACATTGCTACAGTACCTAGTACTCTCGATAAGCTATTCACTCGGAAACGTAGCTGTGCATATGTAAAACTATTTAAGCCCGTTTCATTTCGTTTTTTATTCCCTTTAATTTTCATCACAAAAAATGGGAGCAATGAACTAAAGATAAAATATGTTCCAAGTGTTGTAACGATTGTTGCTATTATAAAACCGAGTTCAGCAAACGTTTTTATATTTATCATAAAATAGTATCCTGTACTTACTAGTAATACACCAAGTACAGTCATTATAATAATGCGAGTTTTACTTTTCTTCACTTCATCTAGTGTTTCATCTTCACGTATTAATTCTAGTTCTGTTTTTCGTAATAAACGGATACTATTCATTAAACCAGTAATAAAAAATAGTATTACGAAGAAAATAGCTGTAACTAAGATTGCTGGTGTATATACAGATGAATAACTACCTTTTGCTGAAATTTCCATACCATTCATTAAAAAATTTCCTGCTACACTTGCAAGTAACATCCCTACTAAAATTCCTATAATAATACTAACAATACCCATACCGAATGTTTCAATAAATAATAACTGTGCTACTTTTTTCTTTTTCGCTCCGAGCATCATGTACATACCGAGTTCTTTTCTTCTTAATGTGAGTAAGAAAGAATTGGCATATATAATATAAAATACAGTAATGAAAGATAATAGTATGGCACCTACCCAAAATACGAGTCTAATACTACTAATGAGACTATTATCTTTCGTAAATTCACTATTCATCGCCATCGTTTGGAACATGTAGAAAATACTAATGCTAATAACGAGACCGATAAGTAAAACCATATAATCTTTTAACATTTTTTTCATACTATGACGTGATAATTTGAATAACATAGTCTCACCCCCTACTTAGACTCTGCAGCTGAGCCCATATGAGCAAGCACACCTAATATATCTTGATAGAAATCTTCTCGCGTTCCTTGACGCTTTAACTCTTTATATAGAAGACCATCTTGAATAAATAATATACGCTCACAATAACTTGCACTAAATGCATCGTGTGTAACCATCAAAATACTTACATTGTGATTTTCATGTAAATCTTGCATCGCTTCTAATAAGCTTTTTGCATTTTTACTATCAAGCGCTCCTGTCGGTTCATCTGCTAATACGATTGCTGGATTATGTACTAAAGCTCGTGCTGCCGCTGTTCTTTGCTTTTGTCCACCAGAAACAGCAGTTGGATATTTTGTTAAAATTTCAGTAATCCCTAATTTCTTCGCCACCTCATTTACCTTTCCAGTAATCTCACTTGAAGGTACACCTTGCAGAGAAAGTGGTAAAGCAATATTTTCATAAATTGATAAGTTTTCTAGTAAGTTAAAATCTTGAAAGATGAACCCTAATTTTTGAGATCGAAAATCTGATAATGCATTCCCCTTCATAGAAGTAATATTTGTACCAGCTATTGTCACACTACCACCTGTCGCTTGATCCAATGTACTAATCACATTCAATAAAGTTGTTTTTCCAGATCCAGAAGGACCCATAATCCCGACAAATTCCCCTTCTTTAATATTTAATGACACACCCCTTAATGCTTTTGACTGATTCTCATTTCTTTTCCCATACGTTTTTTCTACACTTTCTACAGTAACTACATTTGTTGACATCTCTTTCACTCCATCCCTTTTGTATAAATTTAATTTCTCACACATTTCTTATCTTTTTCTCATGTAAATTCTTAATAATTTTTTAATTATTCTAACTAAAAAGGTTATACAGATAACATAAACCTATTTCCTACTTCATATTCTCATCTTTCTACAACTCGTTCCTTCGATTTCGCTTACATTTACCTTACATTTTTGTAAGGTAAACAAGAAAACACACCAATTTTTAATGGTGTGTTTTCTTTACACTCAATATCCTCTATTCTTTATTTCCTCTTCAATACTTGAGACAAATACATCTAGCGCAACAACTTCTGACTTCTCTCCTCCATATTTACGTACATTCACAGCTCCGTTCTCCAGTTCCTTATCCCCAATAACAAGTACATAAGGAATTTTTTGCATTTGTGCTTCTCTAATTTTATATCCTAATTTTTCATCTCGTACATCTCGTTCGACACGAACACCAGCTTGTGCTAATTTATCCGCAACCTCATCTGCGTATTGTACATGGACTGCATTCGAAACTGGAATGACCTTCACTTGAACTGGCGCCACCCATGCCGGGAATGCACCTCCAAAGTGCTCAATTAATATTGCTAAGAAACGATCTAAAGATCCTAATACTGCCCTATGAATGACAACTGGTCTTTTCTTTTCATTCTTCTCATCTATATAATTTAAATCAAATTTCTCTGGCATTTGGAAATCAAGCTGGATTGTTCCGCACTGGTGACTTCTATTTAAAGCATCTTTAATATGGAAGTCAATTTTTGGTCCGTAAAATGCACCGTCACCTTCATTTAGTCTATATTTATAATTCAATGAATGTAATACATTTGCTAACGCCGATTCTGCTTGTTCCCACAACTTATCATCGCCCATTGAATCTTCTGGACGTGTAGAAAGCTCTACTTCATACTGGAATCCAAAAGTTTTATATACGTAATCAATTTGCGCCATTACGGATTTAATTTCATCTTCAATTTGTTCTGGAGTTACAAATAAATGAGCATCATCTTGGCAAAAAGTACGAACTCTTAATAGTCCATTTAATGCACCGCTAAATTCATGTCGATGCACTTGACCGAACTCACACATACGGATTGGCAATTCGCGATAAGAGTGTAATTTATTTTTGAACATTAACATATGACCAGGACAGTTCATTGGCTTTAATGCAAAGCTCTTATTATCTACTTCTGAGAAATACATGTTGTCCTTGTAATGTCCCCAGTGTCCTGATTTCTCCCACAACTCTTGGTTCATCATAAACGGAGTACGTACTTCTTGATACTTATACTCTTTTTGAATTTCTCTTAAAAATGCTTCTAACTCATTTCGGATAATTTGACCTTTCGGTAAATAAAACGGCATTCCCGGAGCCTCTTCAGAAAACATAAATAACTCAAGCTCACTACCTAATTTACGATGATTTCTTTTTGCTGCTTCTTCAACGAAATGTAAATACTCTTCTAATTCTTTTTGAGAAGCGAACGCAACACCATATATGCGCTGAAGCACTTGGTTATTACTATCACCTCGCCAATATGCACCGGAAACGTGAGTTAATTGAAATGCTTTCAAATAACCTGTAGATGGTAAATGTGGTCCTCTACATAAATCTACAAATTCACCTTGTTTATATAGTGTTACACTTTCCCCACTAGGAATTGCTTCTAAAAGTTCTAATTTCAAGCGGTCGTTCATTTCTTGAAACAGTTTAGCTGCTTCTTCTCGAGAAACCTCAACTCGTTCTATCTTTATATTTTCATTTATGATTTTTTTCATTTCTTTTTCGATTTTCCGTAAATCTTCTATGTTTACACTACTTGGAAGATCCATATCATAATAAAATCCATTTTCAATAACAGGCCCTACTCCAAGATTTATATCACCATACAATCTTTTTACAGCTTGCGCTAAAATATGTGCCGCGGAGTGTCTTGCAATTTCTACACCTTCATCTGAATCTATAGTAATGATTTCTACTTCCGCATTTTCTTCAATATTTCGGCGTAAATCATATAACCCATCATTTACTTTCCCCGCAACTGCTTTCTTTTTTAAACTATTGCTAATGGATCCCGCAATTTCTTCTAAAGTAATTCCTTTTACAAATTCTTTCACACTACCATCTGGAAATTTAATTTCAATCATTTGTTCTTTCATTTTTCATCTCTCCATTTCATAATAAAAAGCACACTCATCCCTAAAATAGGGACGAGCGTGCTTATACCCGTGGTTCCACCCAGATTCCCATCATAAAAAACATAATGGCTTCATTTACGGTAACGTCGTTTACACGGCACTAGATACTTCATTTCCCCAGTGCAGCTCTAAGGTGGTAAGTTATTTTTCTGCGTTAGGAAGTTCTCAGCTTTCCTTCCTTCTCTGTATAACCGGGGAAAATAACTCGTGTCCTTTTCTTCGCTTATTATGAAATTGAATGCAAAAAAGCATATTCATCCCTAAAATAGGGACGAATATGCTTATATCCGTGGTTCCACCCAGATTCCCATCACAAAAAACATAATGGCTTCTTTTGCGATAACGTCGCTTACACGGCACTAGATACTTCGTTTCCCTAGTGCAGCTCTAAGGTGGTAAGTTATTTTTCTGCGTTAGGAAGTTCTCAGCTTTCCTTCCTTCTCTGTATAACCGGGGAAAATAACTCGTGTCCTTTTCTTTGCTTTTTTTAATACATCCATTAATTGTTATTTACTATATCTTATTCATTTTATTTTTGCAAGTGTTTGGAAAAGATTTTTTATTTAATAAAAAAAGAAACCAAAAAATGTTTTTGGTTTCTCCTTCTCAATTTTACCAATCTTGTGGTTCATAATTTAAGTCTGCAAATAGACGTCGTTTCTCTTTCTTCGTTAAATCTCTCCACTGTCCAACAGGTAAATTATTCAATTCGATATTCATAATTCTCGTACGTTTTAACGTGTATACTTGATAACCTAAAGCTTCACACATACGACGAATTTGGCGATTCAACCCTTGTGTTAAAATAATTTTGAACTCATATTTTGATAACTGTGTGATCTCACAAGGAAGTGTTTTTGTACCTAGAATTTTAACACCCGCTGCCATTTTTTCTAAGAAATCAGGTGTAATTGGCTTATCTACTGAAACGATATATTCTTTCTCATGTTTGTTTTCAGCACGTAAAATTTCATTAACGATATCACCATCATTCGTTAACAAAATTAAACCGTCTGAGTCTTTATCAAGACGTCCAATATGGCTAATTCGTAAAGGGTGATTCACTAAATCGATAATATTACCTTTTACTGATTTTTCACTCGTACATGTAATACCTACTGGTTTATTTAAAGCGATATATACGTGATCTCGAGCAATACGAAGTTGCTCTCCATTTACACGTACATCATCACCTGGATTCACTTGGTCACCAATTTTTGCAACCTTACCGTTAATAATTACTCTTCTCTCATTAATTAATTTATCTGCTCCGCGTCGAGACGCTTTTCCAGCTTCACTAATAAATTTATTGATACGCAAATTAGGCACATCCTTTTCTAAAAAAATTTCAAGCTCACACTGCTTCTACCTTACAATACAAAAGGGTAAGCCTCCTATTATAACTTAAATATATTAACATGAAAGGGTATATAACGTCTTCTATTAATTTCTTGTTTATAAGAATTATCTTTATTATACATTCATTTATGCACTTTTTCTGTGCTTAATATACAAGCCATTCTTCCTTACATATAGCTTGTTTACCTCTTATATCTTCTATATCTTCATGAATATTAGCTAGTTTATACAACTCAGGGAAAATCTCTTCTACATAATTTTGATGCGCCATTCCATCTTTCCAATAAGTTAACACTATGTAACGATTTTCATTTTTTAAAGACTTCCCAACAACGCCAGCTAACATTCCTTTTGCTTTTTCCATCCCTTTATTCCAAATTGTTTCTTGTTTATGTAAAAAATACTTTTCTTTTTCCACTTTAATATCACATATAGCAACTCTTACGAATGATCCCTCTGTAACAACGTCTTTCAGAGGCGTATCAGTTATATCATACAAAGTTTGAAATAATTCAATTTCACATGAAAGAAACGTATCCTCTTGATTACTATTTAAATAAATTGTATCGTGGGCACCATTCATAAATGATTGATATGCACTTTTATCTTCCCATAAAGTAAATACACACGCCTCATCTTCATTCCATCCACCAAATTGCCAATGAAATCCATCTAGATGCTGTATATCACACCATTGTTCTTGTGCTTTTGAAAACAATTCCTTTTTCTCTTCTTCTACCTTACAATAGATTGTTTTTAGTAGCATATCTAATTCCCCCTTATCTTACATTCCATTTCTCATCTGCAATACTTTCTACTTTTCCCCTAAACGAACATTATTTTTACTCTCTATTTCTTCAGCTCTTATATATTAAAGAGGACCATTTCATCTCGTATCCTTGTTCAACACGCATATTTATCTTTTTACTTTAAAAAATACGCTGTTAAACATCCATTTGAACTTCCTGTTGCCACGTCTTTCGGAATCCCATAATAGTCTGCAAAATCACGAACATTTAGATCACCTGTTTATTTACATAACATAATTATATCCTTCTAGTTATCTATAGTATTCAAAAAATCATCCGCTCTTTCTATCAGCCATTCACCAAACGTACTTAAAAATAATAAAATTTCATTTATATCATTTATCGGTTCAATTACATATTGTAATGCCTTTCTCATATTTTTTTCTTGTTCGGGAAAATGCTTACTAAATAATTCATAGGCAGGATATAAGTCTCTGGAGTAAAGTCCTTCTCTCTCAATTGTCAATGCTAGACCTGACCTGATTATTATCTTCATAATCCAACGGCAACAATCCACAATATCATCCACGCCTTTATTATGAATTAATTCTTCGCGTGCTTGTCCAATTTGTTTCCGCAATTGAATAAGGTGTTCATAGGCTAACTCCTCACTTACTTTATATTTAGGTAAAGACAATGTTACATCTTGACCAAATATACATACTCCATGTGTCTGTATCATAAAGCTTATAAAAGAAAAACTCTTGGAATTTATCACTTCTTTTTCACTGTAAAAACTCAATTCCACTCCTGTTATACAATTAAACTTTTGCAAACTTTGAACTTCTAGTTTCTTTCGCCAGCTTAAGTCTATTAATTTAGGATCCTTTCGTACTACTATAATCACATCTATATCTGCAATTCCTTCAATTCCAATCCCTCTTGGAATTGAGCCTCTTATATAAACACTGTGTAAATCATCCTGTAGCAATTCACAACAAGTATTTTTTATTTCTTGTATTACCTCCATAAATATAGGTTGAACTTTTTCAATATGTGCATCATTTATAATATATCCTTCATCATCAGTAGGACAAAAACGACCTATCTTTTTTATATTTGGCAATTTATTATCTCATCTCCATACTAAATATTATTTTATTCTATACACATAGTAATTATAATTTAAATAATTCAGAATTAAAAATCAAAAGAGATAGAAAGTAAACAATTCTACAATATCATTCACTTCCTATCTCTTTTATTATCAATTATTTTTCAAATATATAATACGTAATTTCTCCTGGGTAATGTAATATCTTTACCTTTCTTTCCACTTTTTAAAACTAACAGTATACCCGCTTTCCCCTCCGCTCCACTTACCAGTGTAATAAGCATTACACTCATATATTTATACTCCTCTTCCTTATCATCATTAATATGAATTACTGACATTAGCACTGGAAAATCTTTAATTTTAGATTCTTTATTCATAAATATGAATGCAATTAAACCAACTAATAATACAGTCATTGAAATATTTGAAACTAGTTTTCTTCTATTCATTTTCACTAAAACTCCTATTTTCTCTACTTTAAACAACATTATTGTTATATATTATAATTATAAGTTTTTAAATTTTGGAGGCGTTACATATTGCAAAAATTACTTTTTACTAAATGGACAGTTTTTATTTCTATTCTCATCATTTTCGGTACAATTTTCTACGTTACGAATGGTAAAAATAACACCGAAAAAGCCCCTGTAGAAACAGCGGATACAAAAACTTTCAAAACGAAATTACAGCCTAAAATTAATGAATTGACTACTAATTATAATGATATCATCGAAAAGGATTGGTTGCCTGCCTGGGAAGAGATTAACACGAACGGTGATTCAGTAGACAGAGATAAACTATTTGTTACAATGAATGCTGTTTCCAAACAATATGAAAACATTATGAATGAAATAGACATTTTGAAAATTAAAGAAAATATATCGGAAGTACAAATACAAGAACAACTTCTTTATTTCACAACTGAATTTAAGGCTGCTTCTAAATTTATGAAAAACGCGGCAGATTTAATTATAGATGGAGCCACTAACTCTACTCTAAACAGTACAACAATTGAAAATACGAAACATGCTTTAGGGCTTGCGGATCAACATATTGTTATTGCTTTATCTACTTTAACTGAAGTTGAAGAGAAATTAGGATTTTCGAAAAAATAGAATTCTTTACTATTTTAAAATAAAAAATGATTGCATTTCACTAATTGTATATCTATAATGTTTTTATTGATCTTATACACATTCAATGCGTATAGGTTATTAATTTTATAATTCGGATGAACCATTCAGGAGAAGATCAACTGATCTACCGACGGGGCAAAAAGTTATTAAACCAACTTTGAAACTCTCAGGTCTTGGGTACAAGTAGAACTGCATGGGGACGAATCTCTGGAGAGACTCCCTCTCGCTTTATATAGCGCGGAGGAAAACGAGCACCGAAGGAGCAAATCCGCTACTATAGCGGATAATCTCTCAGGTAAAAGGACAGAGACAAGCGAAAGAAAATGCCGATTTGTATCGGTTTATTTTTCTATCCCTTGTTTCTCCAGAGACCATTTCATTTACTTGAAGTGGTTTTTATTTTTTCTAAAAAAGGAGAATAAAGATGGAGACAGTAAGTAAAGTATTAGAACAAATCAATCACTATGTGTGGGGATTACCAACGTTGTTGTTACTCGTTGGTACTGGTATCATTCTTACAGTGCGTTTAAAAGGTTTACAGTTTAGTAAACTATTATACGCTCACAAACTAGCTTTTAAAAAATCAGAAGATACATCTTCCTCTGGAGATATTAGCCACTTCCAAGCACTTATGACAGCTATGGCGGCAACGATCGGTATGGGAAATATAGCTGGTGTTGCAACTGCTGTGACGATCGGTGGACCTGGTGCCATCTTTTGGATGTGGATTACTGCTTTGTTCGGTATGGCAACAAAGTATGCCGAAGCAATTCTTGCGGTGAAATACCGTGTTAGTAATGAAAATGGTGAATATTCAGGTGGGCCAATGTACTATTTAGAACGTGGTTTAGGTAAGAAATGGCTTGCAGTTTTATTCGCTATATTCGGTACAACTGCTTCTTTCGGTATCGGGAATATGGTGCAATCTAATTCAGTTGCAGAGGCAATGCGAATTAATTTCTCTTTCCCTCCTGCTTTAACTGGTATAGTAATGTCATTTTTAATCGCTATCGTTATTTTAGGCGGTGTAAAAAAAATCGGGAAAGTAACAGGATATGTTGTTCCTATTAAAGCTTTCTTTTATATCATTGCTGGTCTTATTATTATTTTCTATCACTACGATCAAATTCCAGAAGCATTTTCACTTATTTTTTCTGGTGCATTTAGCGGTACTGCAGCTGCTGGTGGTTTTATCGGTGCAACAGTTGCATCAGCTATTCAAATTGGAATGGCGCGCGGCGTATTTGCGAACGAAGCTGGTTTAGGGAGTGCCCCTATTGCCGCGGCGGCTGCAAAAACTGATTCCCCTGCAAAGCAAGCTTTAGTTTCAATGACTGGTACTTTTCTAGATACGTTTATTGTATGTACAATTACAGGGCTAGTATTAATTACTACAGGCGCATGGAAGTCTGGTAAAACTGGCGTTGAAGCTACAACACTTGCGTTCCAATCTGTATTCGGTACTGCTGGTAGTATGATTCTTGGTATCGCAATTATTTTATTCGCCTACTCTACTATTTTAGGCTGGTCGTATTACGGTGAGAAATGCGTGGCTTATTTATTTGGAGAACGTGCTGTTAAATATTATAAAGCAATCTTTATTGTCATGATTGCTATTGGTGCGAATTTAAAATTAGGCATCGTATGGACATTTGCGGATATTGCAAATGGACTTATGGCGATTCCAAACTTAATTGGTCTTATTGGGTTAAGTGGTATTGTTGTTGCTGAAACGAATCGCTTTTTACAAGCAGAGAAATTGAAAGAAAATAATAAAAAACAGGCAAGTTAATCTATGAAAAAAGGAATGACTCATACATGATGAGCATTCCTTTTTTCATCCCCTCTTTTACTTTATTACTATCATTAAAAATATATTTATATCAATGTTTACTCCTTTTTATTCCTCCAAAAGTTTTTCACATAAATGTCATAAATCGTATGGTCTAACTATATAGTTGAAAAGGAATGCGACATTAAAGTGTCGCTGAAAAACTCATCCAAGAAAAGGGAGGAAAAATCTTTTGAAAAACAAAATCATTGTTTTCCTATCTGTTTTATCATTTATTATTGGTGGTTTCTTCTTTAACACGAATACTTCAAGTGCTGAAACATCATCTACTGATTACGTTCCTAACCAATTAATCGTTAAGTTCAAGCAAAATGCATCTTTAAGTAATGTGCAATCTTTTCATAAATCTGTCGGAGCTAATGTCTTATCTAAAGATGATAAGTTAGGTTTTGAAGTCGTTCAATTTTCAAAAGGTACTGTAAAAGAAAAAATAAAAAGTTATAAAAATAATCCAGATGTAGAATATGCGGAGCCTAACTATTACGTTCATGCATTTTGGACTCCGAACGATCCTTATTTTAATAATCAATACGGATTACAAAAAATTCAAGCCCCGCAAGCTTGGGATAGTCAAAGAAGCGATTCTGGTGTAAAAGTGGCTATTATTGATACAGGAGTTCAAGGATCACATCCCGATTTAGCTTCTAAAGTTATTTACGGACATGATTATGTTGATAATGACAATATCTCTGATGATGGCAATGGACACGGTACACACTGTGCAGGAATTACTGGGGCACTTACGAATAATGGCGTCGGAATAGCTGGTGTTGCACCACAAGCATCGATTTATGCTGTTCGTGTATTAGACAGTCAAGGAAGTGGTACTCTTGACGCTGTTGCCCAAGGTATTAGAGAAGCTGCAGATTCAGGTGCAAAAGTAATTAGTTTAAGTTTAGGTGCTCCAAATGGTGGTACTGCATTACAACAAGCTGTACAATATGCTTGGAATAAAGGCTCTGTTATTGTTGCAGCTGCTGGGAATGCTGGAAACACAAAAGCTAATTACCCTGCTTATTACAACGAAGTTATTTCAGTCGCTTCTACAGATCAATCAGATAAAAAATCTTCATTCTCTACTTATGGTAGCTGGGTAGATGTTGCAGCTCCGGGATCAAATATATATTCTACTTATAAAGGAAGCACGTATCAATCATTAAGTGGTACATCTATGGCAACACCTCACGTTGCAGGAGTCGCTGCTCTTTTAGCAAATCAAGGATATAGCAATACACAAATTCGCCAAATTATTGAGTCAACTTCTGATAAAATTAGTGGTACAGGTACGTACTGGAAAAACGGTAGAGTCAATGCATATAAGGCTGTACAATATGCGAAGCAATTACAAGAAAATAAAGCTTCTTAAGAAATAAAGTAAAACTTTAATCAGTTGATCTACTAAAATAGAAGGAGAGACTTCCACAACTAAAGCCTCTCCCTCTCCTTCTTATAAACTATATTACTCTCCCTGCTTTTTAACCATATGTAAATACAGAACAAAATCCATCATTGTCGACGAATGACCAAGTTGACGGATCATCGCTGTTATATTTCCTCTATGATATGTACCATGATTTACAACATGTTGTACTAACTCTAAAATTGAAGTTTCTAATTTTCCTACATATGGATTCTCGATAACAAATACAGCATTCACATCTTGTATTGTACTTAAAAAGTCTTTATATTGATTTGCCATGTTTTCAAACATTTTTTCTAATTCATGTAACGATTTGTTTTCCATTTGTTTTCGTAATTCTTCTCGGCCTTGTATTGCTTCATTCATACTTTTACCATGCAATATGTGTAACCACACTTGATCTGTAATATAAATATGGGCAAACGTATCCTTGATTGATGGAAATACACTCTGCATCTGTTCAGTAAAAATAGTATCATAGTTTGGTAATTCTTTTAGTCGATTGAATAATCGTAGATTAGCCCAAGCATGGTAATCCACTTGTTTTAACATGTACTCTTTCAATCGAAATCGCCTCCTTATTGTATGAAACGAATAGTTTGTTTCTTCATTTCTGATTCTCTATCAGCCTTTACAATTCCTTTTTCTTCAATTTCACGTTTATCTATAGTTTTATATTTTACATGTGTATGAAATTCCGTTTGAAATGGAAACGGTGTAATCCGAATAGTTTCCTCATCTATCCATTCAGCTTGAATAGGTTTCTCCTCTTTACTATTAAACATTTCTGTTCCTTCAAAACCATCTTTAAACAAATCAATTTCCTCTTCCTTTTCTACACCTGGTTTATTCATACAGACATATAAAGAAAGTTCATCGCAAAACTTTAATAATCTATAATGCTTATCGAACATCACAAATTGCTCTTTTGTTAGCGTTGTCAATATTCTTTTTTGTCGTTTCAATTCACCTGCATAAAATGTCATCATCTCTTCATCTTCCTCATTTAATGGAAATGATAAAAAATGCTTACTACAAAGTAATGCTCCGTATGGATTGGAATCTTCAATTTCATTCAAACCAATCGTATAAAAGACAAAGCGTAATGAACTTGGACAATCCATAAATGTATATGGGATATTTTTAGCATCATTCAAAATTGGTACTTTATCAAGTTCTATCCATCCTCTATCATGCTCATATATTGCATCAATTGTCTCTTTTAAATATGTATCATCTTCAAAAAAATCTTCTTTTATATGCTTTGCAATCTCTCCAGCTAAAAAACCATGATCATGTTGACGAATTAATATACTTTCTTTCTCATCCTTTTCACGAAAAATCATCCGTATACTCCCCCTCATCCTCATATTACAGCGTTTTCTATTCATCAATTCTTAATTAATCCCTAATTGTTAGCAGGGATTCAGTTTCTTGCAACGAAATTAACATAACTATATAGCATTCTTTCTAACAATATAAATAGCTTTATCTTTACTATCTATTATACTAAATCATTCATTCCAAAAAATTTTTTTATGAGGTGAAAACATGAACAAAACAGAATTAATTAAAAATGTCGCACAATCAGCTGATATTTCTCAAAAGGATGCTTCTGCAGCTGTACAATCTGTATTTGACACAATTGCTACTGCATTACAGTCTGGCGATAAAGTTCAATTAATCGGCTTTGGAACTTTTGAAGTACGTGAAAGATCTGCTCGTACAGGACGTAATCCACAAACCGGCGAAGAAATTCAAATCGCTGCTGGTAAAGTTCCTGCATTTAAAGCAGGTAAAGAGTTAAAAGAAGCTGTGAAATAAACAAGAAACCAGCCATTTTATAGGCTGGTTTCTTGTTTTAATTTAGTAATTGCTTTATATTTTCTGCATGATACACCTCGCAAATATAAAATATGCATCTGCAGTTACTTACAATTTGATATTTTCTTGTTGGATACACATGCGCCGAAACAGAGCATCCATCGAACAATTCAATAATATTCCCAGAAGGCTGATATCCTTCATATAATACGTTCCTTCTTACTTCCATCTTTTCTATAAGTTTTTCAACTGGAATGTTTCCACTCTCTAGCTCCCTCTTTATTGTATTTGGTAAAAACGAGGTATCCGCAAAAATGAGATTTTCAGATAATACTTTTCCTTTATAACTAATATTGGATACACGGTAAAGAAATGTTCCGTTTTTATCAAAGAAACTCTTTGCTTCTTTCGGGATATACTGTCTATCCAGCACCTCTTGTTCTAGAACATCAAACTGAACTGTATCATTCAATAACTTTTCTAAAGCATGAATAGATGATGTATCTCCAGAAAATAAAATATTTTTAATTGCTTGTACATTATAAGTGAATTCATTTGTTCTATTTTCCGCTACTAGCATGAGGAACACCTCTTCTATAAAATATTTTATTAAACTTATTTATAATTTAAAAGCGCTACTGCATCCAGCTGTATGATTTCGGTGACTTCTTTACTAAATGTTGCAATTGAAGCCATATAATCTACACTTGGCCTTAAATCTCTCATCACTGTATTTTCTACTAACTCTTGTCTATCCTTAAAAACTAACAAGTTTGGAGAATCATTTGGAGCTGATATAGTAATATCCACTGGTGGAATCATTAGACCTTCACCTGTCGCTTTGAGCACAGCTTCCTTTCTAGTCCAATATGTTAAAAAACCTTCTATTTTTTGTTCATTAGGTAATTTCATAACTTGCGCTATTTCAATGTCGGTTAATACGCCTTCTGCCATTTTCATAACATCAACATTTGGATTCATTTGTTCAACATCAACGCCTACAGGTGCAGACTTTGTAAATGCAACAACAACCCACTCACCCGAATGTGAAACCGATAACTGCGGCATCCCCTCTGGTAATTGTGGTCTACCATGTTGTAGCTTACATACTGGGCACATTCGATTAATTGGAACTTGAACTGGCGACATAGAAAGCATTTTACCTAGAACTAATCTACTAATTACACAGCCTATTATAAAACGGGCACGATCTGCCGAATGATGATATGAATTTGCTTTTTCTCGTTCAACATCATTTAGTAAATTGTAATGCCATGATTGTAAATCCGAAATTCTTCCCCACCATATTTGACAATCATTCTCATTCAAAATTGGTATAGAATCTACAACTTTACTTTCTATCATGTAAACTCTCTCCTTCTAAATACCCAATGTAGATTTATTCCAAAATAATATTACCAAACTTATTCATTGACAATTTCTTTCTCTTTTTGTAATACAGGTAACGGTTTTTTCTTCTTTTTTGACATTACCTCTTTATCAGAAATACGTAAAGAAAATAGTAATGCTACGAGTAAAAATATTGCTGATCCAATTAATGCTGCTTGATATGGCAATAAATCTGAATGAGTATTATGTTGTACACTGCTATTTCCAAAACCGGCTAGTATACTAGCTAAAACAGCAACTCCTATCGCTGAACCTAATCGATTTTGCACATTAAATATAGTAGTTGCTCTCCCCATAGAAGGCGGCGTTATATTGTTAAATGCAGAAAATTGAACTGCTCCAACTGATTGGCCTAAGAAAATACCTATGCCAAACAATAATACCCGTATTTGCCAAGGGTTCGTATCGTGATTTACAAAACTTAATAAAATAAAGATAATTGCCGTACAAATTAACCCTATAGAAATTACCTTACGAGCTCCTAATTTCTTATATGACCATGGTACGATCTGTGACGATATCATTAATCCAATGGCCTCTGGGAATGTAGTAAGGCCTGATTCCAGTGCGGATACCCCTATTACATTTTGATACATAAGCGGAAAAACAAATAACATTCCTAGTAAACCAGCTGAAGAAAACAATGAAATAAGACTCATTTTTCTAAAGATTGGTTCTTTGAATAAGCGTAAATCTAGCATCGGTTGCTTTACTTTAAGTTCTACAATGATAAACAGTGTAATAAATACAATCCCAGCTATTCCAGTACTTATAACCTCTGTAGAAATCCAGCCTCTTGATGGTCCTTGACTGAGCGCATAGATTAGCATCGCAAACCCTGGTGCTGAAAAAACAAAACCGAGGTAATCAAAGCGACCAGCTGATCTTTCAATATGCTCTTTTAAAAATAGAAGACCGAATAGTAACGCCATAATTCCAAATGGTAAATTAATATAAAATGCCCAGCGCCAAGACATTTGATCTACAAAAAAGCCACCAATAATTGGTCCTACTGCCGGTGCGACAGCAATTGGCAACACAATAAACCGAGAAATTCTCGGCCTTTCCTCTGGTGAAAATGTTCGGAATAACATCGCCATCCCAACTGGTGTTAGAAGCCCCCCACCAGCACCTTGAATAATACGAAAAATATTCAATGAAGTAATATCGTTCGCTATCCCACATAACGCAGATGCGGTTGTAAATACGAAAAGAGCAGTTAGAAATACTCTTTTCGTACCGAATCGATCTCCTAGCCAACCAGAAATCGGCAGGAAAACAGCTAAGCTAACTAAATACCCAACATTAACTGTCCCCATAGCAGATGGTGGCACTTGCAGTTCCTTACTTATCGTTTGTAGTGCTGCATTTACAATCGTTGCATCCATAGCAGCCATAAACATCGCTGTTATATATACGATACTTACCACTACTTTTGGATTTATTTTTTCTTTCATTATCGTTTTCCTGCTATTATTTTTTCGTCAGCTTGATTATTTTTTGGATTCAAATCTTTCCAGTTATTCTCAACATATTGTAAGCAATCGTGCCTGCTAGCTTCTTCATGTACGACATTCCACCCAATAGGTACATCAAGAAAGACAGGCCAGAGAGAATACTGGCCCTCCTCATTTATTAATACTTTATATGTGTAATTATCATTTTCAAATGGATTCGTCATACTCTCCCTACCCCTTTCTTATTCTGCAAATATTTCGCTAATACTTGTCCAATTTCCGTAAGTGGCCCTGGTTGACATAAATCTTTATGTCTACAATCAATATCATGTTGCACAATTTGTCCGTCTAAATAATTTAACCATGTATTTGGAGAGATAGGATCAAACCAGTCCGGTATTACAGTAGATCTAAAGAATAAAATATCTCCGTTATAAACTTTCGGTACGTATCTCCCTAACAATCCTACCGAATTTACATATGTTTCTTTCAAATTTAAAATGGTCTCTTCTTCAAGACTTGCTAATGCACTTCCATCTTTACGAAGTATTTCAATCGCACTTTCCATCGTAAGTGGTTTGCCATCCATGTTGTCTGGATCATATCCACCTAGAGCCAGTAGTGCGATTAACGCTTCTTCTTCAGTAGGCGCTTCCGTATTCGGTAGGAAGTGACCAGGATAAGAATCTAGCATAACGAGTAATTCTACTTCTTCCCCTTCATTTTGTAGTTGCGCTGCCATTGCATGCACAACATTTCCTCCGAGCGACCAACCGAGTAAACGATATGGTCCGTGAGGCTGTACTTCACGAACGTGTTTTAAATAATCTGCTGCCATTTCCTCTAAACTTCTTGGAAGTTCTTCATTTTTAGCGATACCACGTGCTTGCACGCCGTAGATTGGATAATCTGTTCCTAAAGATTTCATAAGTCCTGCATAGCACCAACTTAATCCACCTGCTGGGTGTACACAAAATAGTGGCAATTGGTTTCCGCTTGCTCGTAACGGAAGCAACACATCGAGTGCACTTTGTCCATTTCCCACTTCAAGTCTTTCAGCAAGGCCTGCAACAGTAGGTGCTGCAAATAAAGTTCCGATATTTAATTCGATCCCAAGCGCTTCTTTAATACGGCTCATAAGCTGCACTGCAAGGAGTGAATGACCACCTAAATCAAAGAATCCGTCATCAATTCCAATTTGAGGTACACTTAGCACTTCTGTAAACAAGTCACATAACAGTTCTTCTTGCGGTGTTCTTGGTCCACGACTAGAAGATGATGCGATAAATTCTGGAACTGGCAATGCCTTTCTATCTAATTTACCATTTGGAGTTAAAGGCAACTCATTTACTACTACAAAAGCATATGGAACCATATAATCTGGTAGACTACCACTAGCAAACAGACGCATTTCATTCGTATCAATCGCTTCATTATTTGATGCGACGATATAAGAAACTAATCGTTTATCCCCTGGTTGATCTTCCCGTACAATAACTGCTACTTGCTCAACTGTAGGGTGTTTCATTATGACCGCTTCTATTTCTCCTAATTCAATTCGGAATCCGCGAATTTTTATTTGATGATCTGCACGTCCTATATAATCGAGCGTCCCATCATGACGCCAACGAGCTAAGTCTCCAGTACGATACATTCTTGTACCTAGCTTGCCAAATGGATCTGCAATAAAACGTTCTGCAGTTAAACCTGCCCTTCCTAAATATCCACGAGCAAGCCCTGCACCTGCAACATACATTTCTCCCACTACTCCAGGTGGCACTGGTTGTAAATAATGATCTAATACGTATATTTTAAGGTCAGGTATACTGCACCCAATTAAACTGTTTGCTCGTAAAGAAACGATTGTTTCGTCTAACTCAATATAACTAACATGTACTGTCGTCTCAGTAATACCGTACATATTAATAAGCTTCGGTGCGTCATGAGGATGTCGACTATACCAATCTTCTAATCGACTTAGCTCAAGTGCCTCACCTCCAAAAACAACATATCGTAAAGATAATTTTTGGCCAATCTCTTCATTTTCACGATCTGCTTGCATCAATTGATAGAACGCTGATGGAGTTTGGTTTAAAACAGTTACCTTTTCTTTAACAAGAAGTTGTAAAAATTCTTTCGGCGAGCGACTTACAGTATGTGGAACTACAACTAAACGCCCTCCGTATAATAAAGGTCCCCAAATTTCCCAAACCGAGAAATCAAAAGCATATGAATGGAACATCGTCCACACATCGTTTCCATCAAACTGGAACCAATGATCAGTTGCTCCTAAAAGTCTTACTACATTTTGATGAGGTATCATAACACCTTTCGGTCTACCTGTTGAACCTGATGTATAAATAACGTAAGCAATATGTGATGGAGTTAATGGCTTCACGCGCTCCATTTCATCAATATTGTCTTCACTATGTTTCTCAATTTCTTCTATTACTTTTACATTATCAACTAAAACTTTTAGTGCCTCATTACATTCAATTTCCACTTCTGAATTCGTTAAAACACATGATGGTTTCGCATCGTGTAGCATAAATGAAATACGGTCTGCTGGGTAATCTGGATCTAACGGAAGGTATCCAGCACCAGCTTTAAGAACAGCTAATAAACTTACAACCATGTTTAATGATCTTGGCATCGCTAAAGCAACGAGTTGATCAGGACCAATTCCTTTTGCTATTAGGAATCGAGCTATTTTATTTGCTTTTCTATTTAACTCTTCATAAGTTAATTTCTTATTTTCAAAGACGACAGCAATAGCATTTGGATTTATATGAACCTGTTTTTCAAATAATTGTGATACTGTCATTTCTGGTACAATTTGAAAACCACCATTCCACTTTTCTAACACTGTATTTTTCTCTGCTAAAGTTAATATTTCTAATCTGCCAATGGATTGATCCGGATTTGTCGCCGCATCATCTAATAACAAAATGAATCGTTCTATTAGTTTTTGAACCGTTTCACGTTTATATAAATCGGTACTAAACTCTAGTAATCCATGTAAACCGTTCGGAGTACCATCAACCCCGTTACTCTCACTAATTTCAAATGTTAAATCAAACTTCGCAGAGCCAACACTTTGAATTTCAAGGCTCGCTTCTATATCCGGGACATCAAAGATTGCTTCTGGCGTATTTTGGAAAGCTAACATAACTTGAAATAGCGGATGACTATTTCGAGTACGCACCGGGTTTAACACTTCAACGAGTCGTTCAAATGGAACATCTTGATTTTCATAAGCTGCAAGATTTGCCTCCTTCACTCTATTCAATAATTCTTTAAAACTTGGATCTCCTGAAGTATTTGTACGTAACACTAACGTATTTACAAATAAACCAACAATATCTGAAAGTACATCATCATTTCTTCCAGCAATCGGACTTCCAATTGGTATATCAGTACCTGCACCTAATCTTGTAAATAGCGCACTTAGTCCTGCTTGCAATACCATAAACAAACTAACTCCGTTTTTCCGTGCGAGCTCTACTAACCTACTATGCATACCTGCATCTATATGAAAATGAATGGTTTCTCCTCTGTAACTCGTTTCCATTGGACGCTGATAATCTGTAGGCAACTCCAATTGATCTGGTAATCCCTTTAACTCTTTCTTCCAAAAATCTAATTGTGTTGAAATGAGACTTTCTTGTGTAGTTTCATCCCCTAACAATTGTTGTTGCCAAAGTGCATAATCTGCGTATTGAACCGGAAGTGTCTCTAGCTGTACTTTGTTACCTTGACATCGCGCTTTATACGCCGCTGTAAAATCTCTCGTTAACGGTTGTAATGACCAGCCATCCCCTACAATATGGTGTAATAGAATTAATATTACATGTTCGTTTTCACTCACTGTAAAAAGTTGCAAACGAACTGCTGGTTCAACATCGAGGTTAAAGCTATATCTTACCGCTTCCGCAAGTGCACTTTCTAATTCACCTTTACATGTTTTTGTTTTAATCATTTCTAGATTTAAATTTTCCATATGTAAAATTTCCTGGTAGGAACTACCTAATACGTTAGGGAAAATTGTTCTAAGTGTTTCATGTTTCTCGACTACATCATTAAAGGCACCTTGCAATGCTTCCTCGTTCAACTTTCCAGACAAACGTATAACTAACGGAATATTATAAGTAGGGCTTGGACCTTCTAAACAATTCAAGAACCATAATCTACGTTGTGCAAATGAAAGTGGAACTTCATTTGGTCTTCTTACTTTCTTAATCGCTGGTCTTGCAGTTTTCGCTTGATCCAATTGTTTCGCTAATTCAGCAACAGTTGGCGATTCAAATAGTTTTCCAATTCCTAATTCGACACTTAACATTTCACGAATTCTTGCCATTAAACGCGATGCAAGAAGCGAATGTCCACCCATTTCAAAGAAATTATCATCAATGCTAATGCGAGAAACACTAAGTACTTCTGCAAATAAATGACATAATATTTCTTCTTTCGGATTTCTAGCAACCCTCTCATTGTTCATTCCATTAAAATCAGGAGCAGGTAATTTCTTTCTGTCAACCTTACCATTTAGCGTTAATGGTAATTCTTCTAGCAATACAAATGCTGATGGCACCATATAATTCGCTAAACTTTCTGAAACATAAGAACGAATTTCTGCAAGGTTAATCATTTCCTTATCTTTGGCAACAATATACGCAATGATTCGTTTATCATTGGGACGATCTTCTCGTACCATAACCACTGCTTCCTTAACATTTTCATGTCGTTGTATTACCATTTCGATTTCAGCTAATTCAATTCGGAAACCACGAATTTTAATTTGATGATCTGCGCGGTTCATGTACTCTAAAACACCATCACTGCGCCATTTTACTAGATCACCTGTACGGTACATGCGCTGCCCTGGTTTTCCATAAGGATTTGCAACAAACCGTTCAGCTGTTAACTCTGGTTTTCCTAAATATCCGCTTGCAAGTCCTTCCCCTGCAATATATAATTCACCAATAACTCCAGGTGGAACTGGTTGTAACCCTGCATCCAATACATACACTTCTGTATTGCAAATTGGCTTTCCGATAGGAGGTATCCCCTTTTCACTTTCATCAATGTTCATGAAGGTAGACCAAATCGTCGTTTCAGTTGGTCCATATAAATTAGTTATTGAGCAGCCTAATTCTCTTAATTTATTTGCTAAATGCCCTGGAAGAGCTTCACCACCAACAAGTATATTTAGCCCTTGTAACTTCTCTGGATAATCAGTTACTAACGCCTGCCAAAGCGTCGGTGTAGCCTGCATAATGGTCACTCTTTCTTCATGTAAAAGTGTCGTTAATGCAGAAGGCTCTTGTATGTCTTCCTTTTGCGCAATTGTTAAACTCGCACCACTAATAAGAGGTAAATAAATTTCTAGAGCAGAAATATCAAACGCAAATGTTGTAACTGCTAATAAATGATCATGTTCATGTAACGAAAACTTTTGTTGCATAGCCATTAAAAAGTTACTTAAACCTCTCATAGGAACAATTACACCTTTTGGGTTTCCTGTTGAGCCTGAAGTATATATTGTATAGGCTGAGTTTAAAAGTGATACATCATTCTTACATGCTATATTCATACGAGAAGATGTATGTAATGCTAGTTTCGTTTCTTCATCATCTAATACAATTTTTTTTATATCATTTTTTATAACTAACTTAGATGAAACAGATGAATGTGTTATGATACAAACTGGTTTTGCATCATTTACTATATAATTTATTCGCTCAGCTGGATATTCTGGATCTATTGGTAAATACGCTGCACCAGCCTTTAAAACTGCTAGCATACTAACCACTATTTCCGTTGATCTTGGAAATACTAAAGCTACAAGCTGATTTGGTCGTATTCCTTCTTCTACTAAATAATGTGCTAGTTCATTCGCTCGTTCATTTAGCTCTTTATACGTAAAGTTTACACCGTCACAAGTAATCGCTAGTTTATTTGGAGTTTTTTGCACTTGTTTTTCAAATGATATAGGTAGACTGATTAACTCATCGTCTTCCTTCGTTTCATTCCATTCCAATAAAACTTTATGATTTTCTTCAGGAAGAGTAATATTTATCTTTCCAATCGACTCGTCTTTTTGATAAGCATTTATCATTAATTCTAATAATTGCATAAATCTTTCTTTATGCAATGCTAGCTCCGCACCATTATATACTTCCGGATTCGCATCAAAATGAATCATTAGCTCATTTTGATCAAAACGTTTATATACATTTATCGATAAATCATCCACAGGTCCTGCTGATAAGTTATGCGTAATACCACGGTTCCCACCAAAGTTAAGCCCGTAATCAAAAGGCATAACATTCACTAACGGTCCAAATAATCTTTGATTTTCACCTAATAACTTTAAGTCTCTTCTTAATTCCTCATGACGGTATTTATGATGGCGACGTACATCTTGGATTTCTTTAGAAACTTGCTGTAATAATTCTACGAGAGTTATATTTGGAGTTACAGTAAGACGAAGTGGTACTAAATTCATTACCATACTAGGTGTATGAATAGATGCAGAACCTAGACGCCCCATCATCGGTAAACCTAAAACAATATCATTTTCACCTGTTAATTTATGCATATAAATACTTGTTACAGCGACAATGAATTCCGGCCAACTTGTTAACGAAATATTGATATCTTCTAGTAAAGTTTTTGTACTAGAACTAGATAAACAAGCTGTTTCGCGTAAAAATCCATTTGATGTTCTCGGTGCTCGTTCTGCCAAACTTACAGCTTCTGGTTCATCCGCAAATTTTTCTAACCAAAAAGCACGATCTTCCTGAAATTGTTTAGACTCACGATACTCCATATCTTCTTGCACAACTTTTGCAAGAGAGCCAAATGTCTTTTCATTCTTGTTTGTTTCTTCTATAAGTGATGTATACTCATTCGCTACCTTTTGGCTAAGAAGTGAAAATCCATAGCCATCCATCACAATGTGATGGATGCGCTGATACCAAAAGAAACGATTATTTTCAACTTGAATAAGCGCTTCAATAAATAAAGTATCTTTTTTCAAATCGAATGGCATAGATAAATCATTTTTCATCCATGCTTTAGCAGCCTCTTCAGGATTTTCTTCTTTACGAACGTCAATAAAATGCATATGAAACTGTGATTCTTCAATAACTTGCCATGGGCCAATTTCATCTTCTTCGAAACGAACATGAAGTGCCTCAGCTTCCATTACAACTTTACGTACTGCTAATTCGAAAATTTCTTGATTCATATTTCCGTTTATTTCTACATATTCCCCAGTATTATAAATCGGATTAAGTGGATCTAATTGTTGCGCAAACCACATGCCAGACTGCGCAGATGATAACGAATGACGAATCTTTTGACTGTTAGGCATTCTTTACTACCCCTTTATTATGTAGTCTATTTGTTACAGCACCTGTGCTGTTTGTGAAGATAGTAAACTGTACCAACCCGCAACAGTTGGACGTTCTGCTAAATCTGCAAAAGTGATTTCTTTCCCTTCACGACGCCACTTCTCTACTAAACTCATAATTCTGACCGAATCAAGCCCTCTATTTAATAAGTCCTCATCAATATCAATACTCTCTACTGGCTCACGAAGTAGTTGTGCAACTAATTCATGCACTTCCTGTATAGTGATCCCTTCACTCTCATCACCTTTGACACTTTGTAAATCGTTTAACAGTAGGCTTGTTGATGTCGTTACTGCACATCTATTAGATGCATACTCCAATGCTTGTTTATGATGCTCTAGTGAAAAATCAGCAACTGCATCTGCTACAAAGAACGGCTGAATACCATCCATAAATGCTTCACAAGCTGTTAAAAGGCAGCCAATATGCGCATAAATACCGCAAATAATGAGTTGATCTCTTCCTTGTTCATGTAAAATTTCTAATAGATTTGTCTTTTTAAATGCACTATATCTCCATTTTGTTAGGAATATATCATCCTCATCAGGAGTAAGTTCATCAACAATTTTCTTTTTATCTGGTCCAGCAGGAATACCGTCACCCCAAAAGTCTTGTAATAAACCTCGTTGTTCTAACGTTTGCCCACCAGGTTGCGCTGTATAAACAACTGGTATACCAAGTTCCTTACATTTTTCTCTTATCATTTTAATATTTGAAATAAGTTCTACTTTCGGTGATTCTTTATCGCTATATGCATCAAGAAAATATTCTTGCATGTCATGAATTAAAAGTACTGCACGTTTCGGATCTGGTGTCCAATTCACTTTATTTTTTGGTAGTTCTGATTCAATTGGCATTTTATATACTGAAATAGATGGGATAGCCATCTAATCACTTCCTTCCTGTTTTTATTATTGTTTTACTGTAATAAGTTTTTCAGCAATGACTTTACGTAATTCTTTTTTGCTTATCTTTCCAACGCCTGTTTGCGGGAATGATTCAATAAATTCAATTCGATCTGGAATCTTATAAGCTGCTATACCGCGTTCTCTTAAAAACATTTTTAATTCACTTACTGCCGGAGCTTGTCCGCGAGCTATAACAAATGCACAAGTACGTTCTCCTAAATAATCGTCAGGCATAGATACAATCGCTACATCATGTACTGCATCATGTGCTAATAGATGATTTTCAACTTCTTCCGCGGCAACTTTCTCACCACCACGATTAATTTGATCTTTATCTCTTCCTTCTACAATGATGTAACCTTGTTCATTTACTTTCACAAGATCTCCTGTGCGATAAAATCCATCCTTTGTAAACGATTGTGCATTATGCTCTTCTGCTTTATAATAACCACGAATTGTATATGGCCCTCTTGTTAATAAACTACCTACTTCGCCAGGTTTTACATCGTTGTCATTTTCATCAACAACTCGTACTTCATCGAGTGCAGACATTGGTCTACCTTGTGTATGAATAATAATTTCTTCAGGATCATCTAATCTTGTATAGTTCACTAATCCTTCCGCCATACCGAATACTTGCTGTAATGTACATCCAAATGTAGGGCGTATACGTTTTGCAACTTCAGCACTAAATTTCGCGCCACCTACTTGAATCACCTCTAGACTCGATAAATCGTTATTACGTGAAGATGCAGCATCAAGCCATATCATTGCTAATGGCGGTACGAGAGCAGTAATCGTAACTTTTTCTTTTTCAATAAGTGCAAACGCCTCATCTGGACTACCTCCAGTTGCCAGCACTACTTTTCCACCCGCATAGAAAGTTCCAAATGTTCCAGGAGAGCTCATCGGGTAATTATGTGCTACTGGAAGAACGGCCATATAGACACTCTTTGCACTTAAATTACAAATTTCAGCGCTAACACGTAAACTATAAATATAATCATCATGCGTTCGAGGAATTAATTTAGAAAGTCCTGTTGTCCCCCCTGATAATTGGAGAAACGCAACATCACTTGGCTGAACTTCTGGTAATGGAACGGGATCTATATATAAATCACTTATGTTCACAAATTCTTCTTCTTCTCCCACTACAATTACATGTTGTAAAGTTGGCACTTTCTCTTTCACTTCTCTTGCTAGTTTTCGATAATCAAAACCGAGAGTTTTATCTGAAATAACGTAAGCACTCGCCTCACCAAACTCACAAAAATAACTAATTTCACTGCTTCGATGTGAAGGTAATGCAAAAACAGGAAGTGCCCCAATTCGAAATAACGCAAAACATACTTCGAAAAACTCAATAACGTTAGGTAGCTGGATTACAACTCGATCCTCTTGCTTTATTCCTAAATTCAGTAGCCCTGAAGCTAATCGATCTACTTTTTTATCAAGCTC
This sequence comes from Bacillus cereus group sp. MYBK245-2, assembly GCF_051916145.1. NCBI lineage: Bacteria > Bacillati > Bacillota > Bacilli > Caryophanales > Bacillaceae > Bacillus > Bacillus cereus group sp. MYBK245-2. Next base: position 46,893 of record NZ_JBQAGB010000022.1, read on the forward strand.
ACTATACGTAATATGCGTATTACCACTTACAACTGCAATTTGATCGCCATATTTTTCAGCTCGCTCTCTTAACATCACGCCAAATGTTTCCCCAAGCCAACACCCTTCCTCTCGATAACGATCAGCAAATTCTTTTGGCCATTTTGTATAACCTGTTAGCATTCTTTCTGCCCCCTACTTTTCATTAAGTGAACTATCATTTAATCCTAAAGCTTTCAACATTGTTTGGAACTTAGCTGATGTTTCTGCTAATTCATCTTCTGGTTTTGACTCAGCAACAACGCCCGCTCCTGCATATAAACGGATTGTATTTTCTTGTACTTCAGCACAACGAATTGTAACAATCCATTCACCGTCTCCATTTAAATCACTCCACCCTAGCATTCCTGTAAAGAATTCACGGTCAAATGGCTCAATTTTTTGAATCGCCTCTCTCGATTCTTCCATCGGTGTGCCGCAAACTGCTGGCGTCGGATGAAGAGCAATTGCTAATTCCAAAGAAGTAGTATTCGGATCCTTTAATTCACCTTTCACTTCAGTAGATAAATGCCACATCGCTTCACTATGAATAACGGATGGCTTTTCTGGAACATGTAATGTATGACAGTACGGACGAAGCGCTGCAGCAACTGCTTCTACTACTACCGCATGTTCATGTAAATCTTTTGGAGAAGAAAGTAATTCCTCTGCTCTTCTCTTATCTTCAACTGAATCCTCACTACGTGGCCTTGAACCAGCTAACGGATTAGAAATAACTTGCATACCATTACGTGAGACGAGTAATTCAGGGCTCGCTCCAATTAACGTCTTACTATTCTCATTTTCATCTTTCGATAAATTCACAGCAAATGTATATCCGTGCTTATTATGCGCTGCTAATTCTCGAAGAAGTTTTTGCTTATCAATCTTTTCGGAAGAATTAACATCTAACGATCTGGATAGAACGATTTTTTTTAAATCCCCGCCCTTTATTTTTGCAATTCCTTGCTTCACACCATTCATATACACTTCCGGCGCTGGTACAGGCGTCATTTCGAATGTTAAGTTCTCATTTATTTCAAGCTGATTTGTTGTATCCAATTGTAATCGCTCAGAAGTCCTACTATATTCTGGTACGATAAGTTGGACTTCTTTTCTACGATCAAATGGCAAAGCACCGACAACGATAGGATTCGGATTTCCGGCTTGTTTTGCATTACATAATACTGCTTGTACAAGCTCTGGGAAACTTTCAATTTCATGATGCTTTACTGTAGTAAACTCTCCTTCTGCTAATATCGTTCGAGTTGGTGAAGCGAAAAAGAATGAAGATTCAGTCTTATAATCTTCTAGTAATTTTTCTGACAGTTCCTTTACAGCCGTAAATTCCTTCATTGTATAGTAACCCCCTGAATTTTTTATTAAACGCCTAATGTAGCTCCGCCATCAACACATAAATTATGCATTGTAATATGACTAGCTTTATCTGAAGCTAAAAACAATACTGCTTCAGCAATTTCTGAAGGCTGTGCAATTTTTTGTAACGGTATACCGAGTCTATATGTACTTTGAGAACCAGCAATTATATTTTTTTCTCCATTCTCATCAGCCCATAGTAGCCTTTGCATTTCAGTTTCAGTAGAACCTGGAGAAACTACGTTACAGCGAATGTTGTACGCTGCAAGTTCTAATCCTAAACATTTCATAAACATCGTCGTAGCAGCCTTTGATGCAGCATATGCAGCCATCTCCATTCTCGGCGTATTTGCTGCATTTGAACCAACTGTAACAATTGCCCCTGACTTTCTTTGCATCATATGTTTACTTACTGCTCGGGACATATAGAAAACTCCTGTAGAATTTACAGAAAACGTTTTATTCCAATCTTCATCACTTAACGAGTGAATCGCTCCCATACGTAAAACCCCTGCAACATTTACTAATATATCTATTGGCGCTATTTCATTTTCAATATCATTTACCATCTGTTCAACTGCGGTACTATCACTCACATCTAAGCAAAACGTTTTCAAATGTATTTCATTTAAGAGTTCGTTTAATCCCTCTTCATTTTGATCAACCGCAATAACTGTAGCTCCTCTTTCTAAAAACATTTTGGCAACAACACTACCTATACCTTGAGCTGCACCTGTTACTAAAACAGTTTTCCCATCAAATTCCCCTAAGTTCATTTCCTCTATCCTTTCATTTAAAAATCAATCTAATTAAACAAACAATGATAATGATTATCATTATCATTATAAAAAATAATACACTTACTAAACTAATTGGTCAAGTGTACTTTTCATTAAAATATTATTCATTGATAATGTTTTTCATTTAACGTTCTTACACCGAAATGATAATCTTTCTCAATAAACTTGTCAACCTATTTTTATTTTTCAGATAAAAACTTTAGTGCTTTTCAATACAATTACATCTAAAAGTATTAATAAATACTTACATTAATACTTTAATTCTTACTCCTCTTTGTAAAAATTGAAGATGATAAACTGGAGATCCCTTCAGTTACAAAGCCTTAACAAAAAATCGAGCATTTATTTTCTCAATATTTTTCTGAAAATATATCTTGCAAACATCAATGCATATTTTCTTTATTATTTAAGATTTAATACATATTTCGAATATGATGTATCAATTTATTATATTCCAATATAATCCAAATGGACATTTCACTCACTTTTATATCAAAAAAAATAAAAAATAATTTAACCTTGTTAAAATAACTCAAAAAAAGCACCCTATTTAACAGGATGCTTTTTCGTAACTATAGTGTTATAGAAGATTTATATACTTATGCTACACTGCGATACTCTTCTTCTTGTTCTTTTTTCTGTTTAGGTGCTTGAATTAAAATTGCGATAATGAATGACACGACACATAATACACCGATCACCATAAAGGTTGGTTTGAATCCACCTAGAAGTGCACCGATAAAGGAACCTGCAAGCGCTCCAAATCCAAATCCTTGATACACAATTCCGTAGTTCTTACTATGATTTTTCATACCGTAGAAATCACCAACAATAGCTGGGAAAATCGTGATATTTCCACCAAAGCAAAACGCTACACTTGCTACACATACGAAGTAGATACCGTAATTCAAATCTACGAAACTTAGAACTAATACCGAACTCGCCATAACCACAAAAGTACCCGTAACGATTTTTAAGCGGCCGATTTTATCTGATAACGGTCCTAGAATAATACGACCTAATGTGTTAAATATTGCAACCATAGCCACCGCATTAGCTGCTGTCGCTGCGCTAAGCCCTACAAGTTGAACACCAATGTCTTTTACCATACCAATTAAGTATAAGCCACTCATACATGATGTAAATAACATGATGAATAATAAGTATACTTGTTTTGTGCCTAACATTTCTTTCATTGTATATTCATGAGTGTTTGTTTCCTGAACTGCACCTTGATCAGCAGCTTGATGGATTAAACAAGCTCCAAGGACAATCATAGCTGTAACAATTAAACCCCAATATATAAACGCTTGCGATACACCAACTGAATCAATTAACTTTGCATTTATATATTTGAAAATTAAGCTACCTGTACCATATGCAGCTACAGATATACCAGAGATTAAACCTTTACGTTCAGGGAACCACTTAATTAAATTAGATAGTGAAGTAATATAAGCTGTACCATCTGCGTAACCTACAACAACTCCTGCTAGTACATAAAGCAATATTAACGAAGAAGCTTGTGAACTAAGTACTAATCCTAGTCCTAATGCTAGTCCAGCTATCATAATAAGTTTACGAAGTCCCCATTTTTCTTGTAATTTACTTGCAAATAAAGTTGAAAATGCTAAGGAAAGACTAGTAATTGAGAAAGTTATCGCAACCGCGTTAAGACTCCAACCGTATTTACTAACTAAAGGCTGATTGAATAAACTCCATGTATATATCGTTCCAAGTCCCATTTGAACTATGACTGTACCAAGGACAACAAGCCATGGATTAACAGCTGATTTTTTCATACCTTTCCGCCTCCTCTTTCTATTTCAATGCTTTTCGCTAAGTCTTGTTTTTTTATATTCATTTTGGTCACCTCTTTTGATTTAACACCTTCATTGTATAAGATGTTTTCAGTTATGTAAGCACTTACAAGACAGAGCGTCAAAAACATGGAATCAGTTACAGAAAACGAAGGATGAAATACAAAAAACTACTTATTAAATACGTAACAGTTATTTAAATTGGTTTGTATAAGTTTGATTCACATTTGTTTTTGAACCCTTTCTAAAAAATGACCTAATAAAACCGTCTCTTTAATGTTCATTAAAGAGACGGTTTTATTAGGTCAATTCATAATCCTGACTTTCTTTATACGTTTATCATTGTTTCTTCAAATGTAACAATCGGCTCTACAAATTCCATCATAATGAAAGCATTTTTAATACGTTTTGTTAAAACTTCTTTTCATTCTGCACACATAGACAACAAATATTTTTTTGATAAATAAAACTAAATATTCACTAATATACTTATACGTGGTTTAATATATATAATAAAAAATATTTCTGTCTTTAATGAGGAGGTACTATGAAAGCAAACGTAGGGGATACTATACTTTTTCAACGAAACAATTTAAAGATTACAGGATCTGTACTAAAACTTTATACTGAATCGGTCTTAGTTGAAATTACAAATGTAAGCGGTGGTACTTTTGAATTTGAACGAACAATTGTAAATCATAAAAACTATAAAATATTAAATACGAATACATAAAGTGAAACTTTAATCAGTGGGGGTTTTGTTCATCCCCCACTGATTATTAGTTGAACCAATCGGACGTTTACGGACAGCCCGACTCCCATCTAACTTCTTTGCTCCAACTGAATTTTGAGATGGGAGTTTTACTGTCCGTTAACGCGGGATAAAACAACACAAAATAGCCCCTGCTCATCAGCAGCGGCTATTTTATATGAAAATACTTCATTAGTTTATATATCCTAAAACACTTACAATCTTACTCGCTTTTAAATTGTTAATATGATAATAAATTTCTAAACCTCTTCTCTCTGCTCGTAACACTTTACCCTTCATTTTTGATAAATGTTGTGAAACAGTAGATTGTGGAATATTTAGTAATTCTGTTAATTGTGTTACATTACAAGTTTTTCTTGTACTTAATTCATTTACAATTTGCAGTCGGATTGGATGCGCCATAATTTTTAAAATATCTACATCTTCTTCTGAAACTAAACTTTTTCTCATTTCACTCGTATATGTTGTCATAAGACATTCCCCTTTTATATGAATTCCTTTTATTTAGATCTATTTCCAAAATATTTAAAACTCCGATGTGAAACCTTTATATAAAAATAATAGAATTTTAAATTTTTAAAAACAGAACGAAATACAATTCACTTTATTTATTTGGTACATATACATAATACAATGTTAATATGTGCTCTATGTGAAGTTAGCATAAATTTATAATGAAGATTTTTCAAATAATTCACATCTAACTATATACTCCCTCATAACACTATCCAGTGATTTTAACATATTTTAGGCGTTTGTATATACTATCTACAAAATAAATGTTATTTAGGGGGAATTCAAATGCCTACAATGTTACAAGAAGAAGTTGAAGAAGCGCGCGAAACATATGTCAGTCGTATCATTTTGGTCGGTGGATCGGCTTTATTTTTAGTAGGTGGTGTTATCTCGGCAATTTCGGCTTTTAAAGCTTATAATCGTTTGGAAAATACGCCGCCTTCTACAGATAACTCATAGGTGAATTATCTAATTTTGAATAACAAATAAAGAGGCTGTCCAAAAGATGCTTTTTAGCCAAAATCGTATAAAAAGTGAAAGACAGAAATGTTGATTTTATAACATTTCTGCCTTTTCGATTTCATGTGATTTTACTTCGAAAGAGACTTATGAGACAGCCTTTTTATTTTATCAAAAGTTCTATACTAAAGAATCGCAAATAATATGAATTACAATTGAACTTACTTCACCACAAACCGTGTCTGACTACACCCATCCTTCTGCTTCGTTACTTCTAATACAGCTGGCATTGCGTTTTTCAGCTCTTGAACGTGTGAGATTACACCAATAAATCGACCTGATTTTTGTAAGTCAATTAATGCGTCTACCGCTTTTGTTAATGACTCCTCATCTAATGAACCAAATCCTTCATCGATAAACATCGTTTCGATGGATATACCACCTTCATATGCTTGAATGACGTCTGCCATTCCGAGCGCTAAGCAAAGCGATGCATTAAATTTCTCGCCGCCAGATAGAGTTTTTACATCGCGTGTTTGGCCTGTGTATGCGTCGTATACATCTAGACCTAATCCACTTTGACGATTTCTCTTTTCAACTCGTTCACTTCGTTTTAAATAAAATTGTCCATTTGATAATTTACGTAATCGTTCGTTTGCAATTTGAACAATTTGTTCTAAATACTCAATTAAGATGTAACGTTCAAATGATATACGGCTTTCGTTATCACCTTTCATTACTTCATATAAGTCAACAAGTTCTTGGAAAGCTTTTTCTTCCTCATGAATTTGTTCATCAATACGTCTAATATTTTCATGTAAATCTGAAATATATGTTACCGCATTTTGCGAACGTTGACGTTTTTCTTTAATGATATCAAGGTTAATTTCTAGTTCTTTAATGTGTTCACCTAACGCCGTAATATCCATATACTCTTTATCTTTTAATTCAGCATGTAACTCTTCAATTTGTTTTGCAAGTACTTCAAGAGATGAATAATAGCTTTGAATTTCTTTTTGTAACATATCCATCTCGGCATCACTTAATTTCGCTTCTTTATACGTAATTTGATCTGTAAATCCACTCTGTTCAAGCTCTTTCATAAAGCGCGTGAAAGTCTCTTCTTTCTTCGATTTTGCACTTTCAAATTGATTAGAAGCACCTTCCTGTTCTGCTTGAATACGTATATTTTCATTTTGCCAATGTTGATACGCCTCCTGCACTTTCTTCCATTCGTCCTCCATTAATTTGAGCTCATGCATAGTTTGGTCAAACTGGACTTTCCAAGCTTGGACTGTTTGTAAGTTTTCAGGAATGTTTTTCTTATCATGTTCATATGACGTACGAAGCTGCATACAATCCATTTCTATACGGTGCTGTTCTGTTTCTACCTCATGTTTTTGTTTCTGAAGTGCATCTACTTTTTCTTCTATGCTTTTTATTTTCACAGCTGTTTGCTTACGCGTTTCTTCACTTGCTTTTAACGTATTCACTTCAGTTGCTAATTGTTTTCCTTTTTGAACAAGCGCACTATATGTTTCAGCTAATTCTTCTGAGCGATAACCTCGCTTCTTAACCTCTTCTATTACTTGTTCATATTGAAGATGATAGAAATTCCATTTCTCCTCTACTTGCACATGTAATTTTTCAGCAATGTTCTTCTTGTCTCTTAAATCATTTAACTCTTTTTCATTAATGGCATCACTTTGCTCTGAAGCTTTTTTCGGATGGTTCGTGCTGCCACATACTGGACAAGATTCACCATCATGTAGATGAAGAGCCAATATACCAGCTTGTTCACTTAACCAGCGACGTTCCATATTCTCATATGCACGAACTGTCTCTTGCATCTTAGTAAATGCAGTTTCTTTTTCTTGCTCGAATTTTTGTTTTTCTTGCCATACATCATATGCTTGCTTTAAAACTTTTGCATCTTCTCGCATATTCGTTAGTTCTTCTACTTTATCTACATATCGTTCAAGCACTCGCTCTAATTGCTGTAATTCACCAGACATTAGCTGTTTTTGATTTGTATGCTCTTCTAATTGTCGATCTAAGTTTTGCATACTTTCTTTTAATTTTCCTAGTTGAATTTCTGCATTTTGTAAATTCAACTGTTTCTCAGCTAATGATGCAATAATCGGTTGTAACTCTTCTAATCTTTGAACAAGTTTTTTTGCATTTTCTCTCTCAGGTTCTTTATTCTTTATTGCTTCATATTTCTCCTGAGCAAGTTCAAAATTATTCATTATATTTTCTTTTTTAGCGATAATTTGTTTTAACAAACTTTCAGCTTTCTGCTCATTTTCCATCGCTTCTTCGTGCCATTGTTCAAATGGTAATAAGCGCTTCGCTTGTTCCGCACGCTTAAAAGATATTTCTTTCATTTCAATTACTGAACGGTTTTCTTGTAAAGTATTATATTTCTCATTCTTTTGTTGTAAATCTATAAATTTCTCATTTACAGACTTCGCTGCATGAAAATGTGTTTCAGCATCCTTTAATTGCTTCGTTTGAACATCTTGTTCTACTTGTAATTGCTCAACCTCTGCCTTATACACAGCTGTTTCTTGTTCTAATGCTTCTACTACTTGATGTGTATTTACATGCTCTTGTTCCACTAAAGCCTCTAATAATGCTCCATCTCGAATTGGTAATTTAAAAACATTACGGAAATATAGCTCTCGCTCTTTCTGTTTTTCTTGTAAGACGTCTTTCCATTGTTTTCGTTTTTGGTCAAGTAACTCACGCATTAACTTATAACGATCTGTTTTAAAAATACGACGCAAAATTTCTTCTTTGTTTTCTGTCTCAGATGTTAATAGTTTTCGGAATTCCCCTTGCGGTAACATAACAATTTGGCTGAATTGATGTTTACTTAAACCAATTAAATCTTCTACTTTTTTATTTACATCCGTCACATGGAAACGATCAACAGCCGGAATCTTCTCTTCATCAATTACTTCATATAATTCTACTGCATGTCCCGTAATCGTCTTGTTCCCTTGTTTTTTATGTCCCAGTTGTCGTTTTATTTCATAACGTTTCCCTTTTAACTGAAAGGTTAATTCTACGCTTGTATACACATTATCATCAGCAAATTGACTGCGGAGCATGCTCGTATCACTTCGTTCTTCTCCGCTTGCCTCACCATATAAAACATAACAAATCGCATCAAAAATCGTTGTCTTTCCAGCGCCCGTGTTTCCAGAAATGGCGAAAATACGATGCTCTCCCAAATCGTCAAAATCAATTACTTCTTTCTGTTTATATGGGCCAAATGCCGTCATAATAAGCTGAATCGGTCTCATCCTCGTTCACCTTCCCGTTCTTGCACTGTTTGTAATACTTCTACAAATAGACGTTCTTTCTCTTCTGATAAATCTAAGCCTTTCATTTCTTTATAAAAAGCCTTTAATAATGATAAATCATCCATTTTATGTCTTGAAACAGTTACTTCATTTGACTCCGTGAACTCTCGTCTTTGAATGGCTCTTTCAACATGCATTGCATTTGGATAAACAGAGCGTATTTTTTCCATTGGCTGCAAGACAGGATTTTCATCTAATAATTTTACAAACACGTAATCTTCACTTACTGGATGTTGTAACAATTCATCTATTTTCGCTTCTACTGTTCGCATTTTACGGCGTGGATTAAGTAACCTTTTTTCAATTGTTGCTTCACCTTGCTCGTTCAGTTCCACAATATAATATCCTTTTTTATGTTTTTCTTCAGAAATAGAATAGGCAAGTGGCGAACCGGAATATCGAATTGTCTCATTACGTACGAAATGCGCTTGATGTAAATGTCCAAGCGCTGTGTAATGAAACTTATCAAAATAATGACTATTTACGTATTCAGCACCACCAATTGAAAGCGGTCGTTCAGCATCACTTGTATTCTCTTCCGCTTCTCCAGCAGAAGTTACAAATGCATGACCAACAAACACATGTCTAGCTTCTTTATCCATCGTTTCAGATAGCTCATTCATAAAAATACGCATCGCATCATCATGAGAACGTACGTCTTCGTTTTTCAATACATGTCTAACTATACTTGGATCCGCATAAGGAATGAGATGGAAGTGAACCTCCCCATATTCATCATTTAATATAATCGGCTCATATGGAAATTGAAATTGCCCCACAATAAATAATCCTTGTTTCTTCATTAAACTACTTCCAAAATGAATACGATCTGGACTATCATGGTTCCCAGCAACTGCAATAACTGGTGTTTGTAAATCAATCACTATTTTTTGCAGCACATCATTTAATAAGTCTACTGCTTCTGTAGGTGGAATTGCTCGGTCATATAAATCCCCTGCAATAATTACGGCATCTGGTTTTTCTTCTTCAACAGCTTGTACAAACTGATCTAGTACAATCTTTTGATCTTCAGTCATATACACGCCATGAACAAGCTTTCCTAAATGCCAATCGGCTGTATGAAATAACTTCATGGTTTCCTGCTCCTTTTAATTTACTGAATTTAGTGATACAAGTTGATAGTTTATTGTAGTTTTTCCGTTCTCCCATTCTAACTTTTGTATCATTGCACTACCGATTCTTTCTTCATTTGATTTATATAAAGGTAATATTTCTTGAACTGTAAATAAGTGATAACCATCCAATTTTAATTGAAATATGTTTTCTTCTATATGTAATCTTACTTCTTTTTCATTTGAAATAATTTTTGTGTGCATCTCAAATTTCATGATAGATACAACCCCTTTTTCTAATCTCTACACTATTAATAGTATATTGGCTATGCAAGATTGACAAGTAAATACACGGTAAAGTACATACTTTTCTATTGCGATATGTTTTTTTATTTTCACATATAATACGGTATGTGAAATTTTATTTTTTCCAAAAATAAAAATGTCTCATACGACATCTTTATTTTTGGATAAAGTCTTTCATTACATAATATAAAACTGTAATGAAAACAATCGCTACAAAAAATGAAAATACTGCAACAATGTACCCATCTTTATTTAATAAAATGCAAAAAGAAATAGATATGATAAAAATCGGAAATACAAGTCGTACTTTATCCTTCACTTCCTCTGTCGTATCTGTATGATGAAAATACTGCGTTATCCCTATCATTAAAGAAGACAAAATAATCACCGACAATAGTAAAGGTACTGGCATTCCGATTTCTCCTTTCTCTATTTCTAATGAAAAGCAATTTTTCTTTCATTATAATCACTTCAAATACTCTTTTCGAAGTGATTATGTACAATTTACACATATATAATAGCGTTTTTATCATGGTAACTTCAAATAATTACAATTACAGTAATGTTGTAATATTCATTTTCAACCTCCAAAATCCTGCAAATATAACTCGTCAAAATATGCAGTGAACAAATTAACATATACCGCCAACTTTAGACAAAATTTATAAAGGACATTTCAGTACGTATAAAGAATTAAGAATAAGAAGATATGTAAGGGAGGATGAATTATGACTGAACACGTTTTATTTTCTGTTAGCGAAAACGGCGTTGCATCAATTACTTTAAACCGCCCAAAAGCACTTAATTCTTTATCTTATGACATGTTGCAACCAATTGGGCAAAAACTGAAAGAGTGGGAAAATGATGAGCGAATTGCGCTTATCGTATTAAAAGGAGCTGGCACAAAAGGTTTTTGTGCAGGTGGCGATATTAAAACTCTTTATGAAGCACGTTCAAATGAAGCTGCATTGCAGCATGCGGAACGTTTCTTTGAAGAAGAGTATGAAATTGATACATATATTTATCAATATAAAAAACCGATTATCGCTTGTTTAGATGGAATTGTAATGGGTGGTGGTGTCGGTCTTACAAATGGTGCGAAATACCGAATTGTAACTGAGCGTACGAAATGGGCAATGCCAGAGATGAATATTGGCTTCTTCCCAGACGTCGGTGCTGCTTATTTCTTAAATAAAGCTCCAGGGTATGCTGGCCGCTATGTCGCTTTAACAGCATCTATTTTAAAAGCTTCTGACGTATTATTTATAAACGCTGCTGATTATTTTATGGCATCTGATTCATTACCAAATTTCCTTACTGAACTGGAAAGTGTAAATTGGCATAAAGAAGATGATGTACATACTCATTTAAAAGAAGTCATTCGTACATTTGCAACTGCTCCAACATTAGAAAGCGAGCTTGCTCCTTCATTAGAAGAAATTAATTCACATTTTGCATTCGATACAATGGAAGAAATTATTCATTCATTAGAGAAAGATCAAAGTTCCTTTGCTTTAAAAGCGAAAGAAACGTTATTATCAAAATCTCCTATTTCACTAAAAGTAACATTAAAACAGTTTATTGATGGACAAGATAAGTCCGTTGAAGAATGTTTCGCTACTGACCTTGTACTTGCTAAAAACTTCATGAGACATGAAGATTTCTTTGAAGGAGTACGATCTGTTGTCGTTGATAAAGACCAAAATCCAAATTATAAATATAAGCAGTTAAGTGATGTTTCAGAAGAAGATGTAAACAGGTTCTTTAACTTACTTAATGCGTAAAGTGAAAATTTAATAAGTAGGGTTTATCTCCCTCTTATTATTAGTAGAAGCAATCGCCCTTTCATACGGGATAAAATTGAGGCTATATAGTCGTATAATTACACGCCTATATAGCCTTTTTCCTATTTAATAAATTTTAATAAAATTTAATTTTTTTAAATCAAATTATGTGCTACACTATTTTTAATTAAATATTCTAAAAATAAAAGAAGGAGGAGCGACTATGATTGAAAATTATTTTCTTTTCATCATTATGTCTATTTGTCTTATTATTTTACCTGGTCCTGATACTGCAATGGCTACGAAAAACACATTAGTTGCTGGTAAGGTAGGCGGGCTGAAAACAGTGTTCGGTACATGTGTTGCACTATTGATTCATACTTTAGCAGCGGTAATCGGACTTTCCGCACTTATTGTAAAGTCAGCTCTTTTATTTTCTATTTTCAAGTACGTTGGAGCTCTATATTTAATTTATATTGGTATTAAAGCCCTTTTAGCAGTAAGAAATAAAGAAGGCGTCAATACGAACGATATATCTTTGAATAACGCAAACGAGCATACTTCTTGCTTTCGCCAAGGGTTTCTTACAAATTTATTAAACCCTAAAATCGCAGTCTTCTTTTTAACATTTTTACCGCAATTTTTAAATCCAAATCATAATACGTTTATCCAACTTCTTATAATGGGCCTTACTTACCTAGTTTTAACAGTTATTTGGTTCGCTTTTTATATATTTTTAATTGATAAAATTAGTGCTTTTATGAAAAAACCGAAGACACAACGTTATATTCAAGGGTTAACGGGAATTGTCTTAATTGGTTTTGGTATTAAACTAGCTTTTGAAAAAAGCAATTAACAAGAAGAAAACCACCACTATTCATAGTGGTGGTTTTCTTTTAACAACTGATTTGGCTGTCTACTTTATATTAAAACCAGCGCTCAGTTACAACTTTTTTACGTGTATAGAATTGAACGCCATCTGTACCATTTGTACCTAAATCACCAAAGAATGAAGCTTTATTTCCTGCGAATGCGAAGAATGCCATTGGTGCTGGAACGTTTACGTTTACACCGATCATACCCGCATCGATGTTATCACGGAACGTTTGTGCATGTTTACCGTTTGACGTATAAATAACTGCACCATTTGCAAATTTAGATTGATTTGTTAGTTTAATACCTTCTTCTAAATCTTTAACTCGTACAATGCTTAATACTGGAGCAAAAATCTCATCTTGCCAAATTTTCATTTCTTGATTTACACCGTCAAAGATTGTCGCACCTACAAAGTAACCGTCTCCAACTTCTTCCTTAATTTTACGGCCATCTACTAATAAAGTAGCTCCATCTGCTACACCGCTGTTAATATAGCCTAATACGCGTTCTTTATGAGACTCACGAATTAATGGTCCAACATAATTATCTTCGTGGAAACCGTCACCTACTTTTAACTTCTTCGTCTCTGCTACTAGTACGTTGATGAACTCATCTGCAATTTCATCAACTACTGCTACTACTGAACATGCCATGCAGCGCTCTCCACTACTTGCAAATGCAGATCCAATTACACCTTGTACCGTTTTCTCAAGATTGCAATCTGGCATAACAATCGCATGGTTTTTCGCACCAGCTAACGCTTGTACACGTTTCCCATGTTTCGTACCTGTTTCATATACGTAACGAGCTACCGGCTCAGAACCAACGAACGAAACAGCTTGAATATCTTTATTTTCTAAAATGCTATTTACAACATCTTTTCCGCCTTGTACTAAATTTAATACTCCTTTTGGAAAACCAGCTTCATAGAATAACTCTACAAGTCGCTCTGCTAAAAGCGGCGTTCTTTCAGATGTTTTTAATACGAATGTATTACCACAAGCAATTGCAAGCGGGAACATCCATAATGGAATCATCATCGGGAAGTTAAACGGCGTAATTCCAGCAACAACTCCAATTGGGTAGCGCCAAATTGATCCATCAATGCCGCTAGCAATATTCGGAAGTGCTTGTCCCATCATTAAATTTGGAGTAGATGTTGCAAGTTCTACTGCCTCAATACCACGTTGTACTTCACCAGTTGCATCCGTTAATGTTTTACCATTTTCAAGCGTAATGATTTTTGCAAGTTCTTCTTTGTTTTCTTGTAAAAGCTGTAAATATTTATACAATTGTCTTGAACGATTCGGAACTGGTACTTTAGACCACGTTTCGTATGCTGCTTTTGCCGCTTCAACAGCTTTTTCAACATCTTCTTTCGGAGATAGCGGAACGTAAGCGATAATTTTTCCAGTCGCTGGATTTGGAACTGCTTCTACTTCTGTACCAGTAGATTCTACCCACTCACCATTAATATGATTTTTTACTCGTTTAATTTCAGTTGTAATCATTGTATTCTCTCCTTTGTATAATTTATTTTTGATTAGAAATTAATTGCTCGCTAACTTTCTTATATAAGGCAGCCATATCGTTTTCTCCATATCCAGCTTGACTCGCTTCGTCATATACGTTTAATAACATTTCGCTTACTGGTAAATGGAGTTCGCTTTCCTTAGCTAAGTCAACTGCAAACCCTAAATCTTTCTTTAATAAATTCACAGTAAATCCTGGCTCGTAGTTTTCGGGTGCTATAAAACTTTTATAATTACGTTCATAAATTCTACTTTGACCGTAACTTACATTTAAAATATCAAACATTTTATCTAAATCCATATTGTTCTTTTTCGCTAATGTTAAAGCTTCACTCACACCAGCTGTATAAAAACCAATTAATAGGTTATTAATTAATTTAACTGTTGTCCCACTATCAATTTGCTCACTAACATGGAAAATGTTCGCACCTAGTACACCCATGATAGATTCCGTTTTCTCATATACCTCTTTTGATCCACCAACCATAAATGTTAATGTACGGTTTTCAGCTCCAATCACCCCACCACTAACAGGTGCTGCTAAAAAGTCTACTTTCTTTTCCTTTGCAGCTTCCTCTAACTGTTTGTTTAACTGTGGAGATACAGTACTTGTATCAATTAAAACTACATTCGAGTGACTATTTTCAAATAATCCTTCTTCGCCAAAATATACCGCTTCAACAGCGCGAGGTGAAGGTAAACTTGTAAAAATTACATCGCATGTTTCTGCTAGTTTTGAAATTGAAAAGCCGATAATTCCGCCTTCTTTTTCAAAAGAAGCTTCAGCATTTTTATTTAAATCCACACCATATACTGTGTAACTTGATTTAACTAAATTTTTAGACATCGGAAGACCCATGTTACCTAAACCGATAAAACCAATCTTTTTCATATCGCTTTCCTCCTATTTACACAATATACTTTCCGCGATTTATAATAGCTTTCGCAATTTCTCTCTTTTTTGTAAATACGTTCGTGTATAAAGGCACTAGTAATTGACGAATTTCAGTTAAAATCACGTGTCTATCTTGTTCTTCTGTAATAGCCGCGGAAAGTATAGAAATCGCAGCTTCTTCTACTTTGCGATAGCCTTCTTCACAAATAACGTCAGTTATCATTTGTTTCGTACCCTCTTTTTCTGCACCATTTTTACTAATTGCTTTACTCGTACGTAAAAATGCTGATTCCATGACGTACACGTCCGTTAACATATTTGATAATACACGTGAATATTCTTGCTCTTGATCAATTTTTAAACCTGGAGTTTTAGAGAGCGTTTTCAAAGATTGTTTCAACAATTTTTTCGCTAATAAAATGTAACGATGGTTTCTTTCGACATTTTCTACATCAATCTCTATTTCAGTATCTTCAATTTGTTCCATTTGTTTCATTAACATTTTAGCAACTGTTAATCTATTAATTTCGTTCGTCCCTTCAAAAATACGACTAATTCTAGCATCACGGTATAATCGTTCTACTTCATACTCTTGCATATAACCGTAACCACCATGAATTTGTACAGCTTCATCTACGATATGACCAAGTGTTTCAGAAGCATTTACTTTATTCAGTGCACATTCAATAGCAAATTGAGACATTTGCTTCATAAGATCCTCATCACTCTCATGAATTGCTTCATCAATTACACCTGCTGTACGATAAGCTGCACTTTCTGCTCCATATGTAGCAATAATCATATTTGCAATTTTCTCTTGAATCATCGTAAAGTCTACTAATTCCGTTTGGAACTGTTTGCGTTCTTTTCCGTATTGAACGGACAATCCAATTGCTTGCTTTGCTGTTCCAATATTTCCAAAGGCAAGTTTTAATCTAGCGAAGTTAAGAATATTAAGAGCTACGTGATGCCCTTTCCCAACTTCCCCTAAAACATTTTCAGCAGGTATGACAACATCTTCTAAAATAAGAGTCGCTGTTGAAGAGCCTTTAATCCCCATTTTCTTTTCTTCTAGTCCAATGGATACGCCTTCACATGTTCTTTCGACAATAAACGCTGTCATTCCTTTATTTGTCTTCGCAAAAACAACGTATACATCTGCCATATGAGCATTTGTAATCCACTGCTTCTCACCATTTAACTTCCAAGCAGTTCCATCTTCATTTAATACTGCGCTCGTTTTTGCGCTTAATGCATCAGAACCGGCATTTGGCTCAGTTAAAGCATAAGCCCCAACCCATTCTCCTGATGCAATTTTCGGCAAATATTTTTCTTTTTGTTCTTTCGTTCCGTAATATATGTAAGGCAATGTACCTACACCAGCGTGTATATTAAATGAAACGCTAAATGCACCAGCGTATCCCATTTTTTCTGCTACAAGCCCTGAAACTGCCTTTCCTAATTCGAATCCGCCATATTCTTCTGGGACTTCGATACTTAATAATCCAAGTTCTCCAGCTTTCTCAAACAATTGACGAGAAACTTTATAGTTATGTTGTTCAATATTCTCCATTTGTGGAACAATTTCTTGTTTAACGAATTGTTCTGTCGTTTTTGCGATTAAATCTTCATCTCCTGAAAAATCTTCTGGCGTAAAGAAAGCATGATTCACATCTTTATTAAGTGAAAAAAATTCATCCCACGGTAACTTCGTTTTCTCCATCTGAATCCCCCTATCATTTCGGCCTTACTTGCTACTACATATGCTCGTCTACGATGAGTGGAATATCTTATTTTTGAAAACAGAAGGCGATGAATTTTCACATCAAGCAGTTTATTTTGCCAAAGATGTACTCTCATCGCCTTAGTTGTTTTATCTATTGATCTTCTGATAATACTGTTTTTGCAATTCCAGTATCTAATTCTTCAAAGTCATGATATGAAATTGTTTCATATAACTCACTTCTCGTTTGCATATTTGAAAGTGCATCTTTTTGAGAACCAGTTTCCTTAATTAAAGTAAACACATTCTCATACGCTTTCGCTGCAACACGAAGTGAAGTTACAGGGTAAATAACCATTTGGAAGCCCATATTCGCAAATTCCTCTGCACTATAATACGGCGTTTTCCCAAACTCAGTCATGTTGGCAAGTAAAGGTGCATTTACTTTACTATTAAATAGACGGAACTCTTCTTCTGATTGAAGCGCTTCTGGGAATATTGCATCTGCACCTGCTTTTACATAGGCGTTTGCTCTTTCAATTGCTTCATCCAAGCCCTCTACACCGCGAGCATCTGTGCGCGCTACAATATATAAGCTCGGTGCAACTTCTTTGATCGCTTTAATCTTTTGAACTAATTCTTCTGTCGTAACGAGTTTTTTACCATTTAAATGTCCACATTTTTTTGGTAATTGTTGATCTTCAATTTGAACAGCTGCTACTTTCGCTTCCACCATTTCTACTGCTGTTCTCGCTACATTTAGGACACCACCGAATCCAGTATCAATATCAACAAGAACTGGTAAGTCTGTAGCTCTTACTAGATCCCTCGCTCGCTCTGCTACTTCAGTAGAAGTCACGATTCCTAAATCAGGTAGCCCTTTACTTGCAGTATAAGCTGCTCCTGATAAATAAAGAGCTGAAAAACCTGTATTTTTCGCAACAAGAGCTGCCATTGCGTCATGAGCACCTGGAATTTGCAAAATTTCATTTGCTTCTACTAAAGCTCGGAAGCGATTCGCAAGCTCCTCTTGTGTTGACTGTTTATTCACAACCCAAGCCATTCTAAATTCCCCCTATTATTAAATTAAGAATAGATCTACAAATTCATTTACATTCATATTTTCTAGTTTCTCTTCATTTAAACAAGCTTCATGAATTTGTTCTTGTTGCTTACTAGAATAATGACCTGCCATATTTGCAGTGAATTTTTGAACAACTTTTGGAATTGCTTCGTCTCTACGGAAACGGTGACCAAGTGGATATTCACATTCCACATTTTCTGTTACAGTTCCATCTTTGAAATGAACTTGAACAGCGTTGGCGATTGAGCGCTTGTTCGGGTCAAGGTAATCTAAACTGTACTGTTTATTTTCAACAACAACCATCTTATTACGTAATTCATCTACACGTGGATCATTTGCTACTGCATCCTCATAATCATCCGCAACGATATCTCCTTTTAATAAACCAATTGCCGTAATGTATTGTAAGCAGTGATCACGATCAGCCGGGTTATTTAATGGACCTTCTTTATCAATAATACGAATTGCTGATTCATGAGTTGTAATTGTAATACGGTCAATTTCATCTAATCTTTCTTTAATTTCTGGATGTAATTTCACAGCACATTCTGCAGCTGTTTGTGCATGGAATTCTGCAGGATATGAAACTTTAAATAATACATTTTCCATTACATATGACTCTAGTGGTCTTGCTAATTTTAATTCTTGTTTATTAAATAATACATCTTGGAATCCCCAGCCCGGTGCAGATAATGCTGTCGGATAACCCATTTCACCTTTTAAGGCAGTCATTGCAAGATGAACACCGCGGCTCGTTGCATCACCTGCTGCCCATGATTTACGTGAGCCTGTATTTGGAGCATGACGATATGTACGAAGACTAGAATTATCAATCCATGCATGTGATAATGCATTAAAGATTTCTTCACGTGTTCCGCCAAGCATTTTTGCAACTACTGCAGTTGTTGCTACTTTTACATATAATACGTGGTCAAGACCAACTCTGTTTAAGCTGTTTTCTAAAGCAAGTACACCTTGAATTTCATGTGCTTTAATCATCATTTCTAATACTTCACGTACTTTTAACGGTTCTTTTCCTTCTGAAATACGAACACGGCTAATATAATCTGCCACAGCTAAAATTCCGCCTAGGTTATCAGATGGATGTCCCCACTCTGCTGCAAGCCAAGTATCGTTATAGTCTAACCAACGGATCATACAGCCGATATTAAATGCACCTTTCACAGGATCAAGTACATATGACGTACCTGGTACACGTGTACCATTTGGCACGATTGTTCCTGGTACAACTGGTCCTAATAATTTCGTACATTCTGGATATTGTAATGCTAAAATTCCGCATCCAAGTGTATCAAGTAATACGTAACGAGCAGTACTAAATGCTTCTGCACTTGTTACCTCTTTATTTAATACATAATTGGTAATCTCTTCTAATAATGCATCTTTTTGTTTAATTTCATTTGTTTTAATCATGCTATCCTTCCCTTTCTGTCGAAAATTCGTTATTATTAAGGATGGGTGTCGGTCAAACACCCATCTGGCGGGCGGCGCTAACAACTCCCCAGTTGTTCTTATTTACTAAGCACATGTCGCTCGCCAATATAATTTACACGTGGACGGAACAAACGATTGTTCGCATGTTGCTCAATAACGTGTGCACAAAGCCCTACTGTTCTAGAGCTAAAGAAGATTGGTGTGTACAGTTGAATTGGAATACCAAGCATCCAATATACTGGAGCTGCGTAATAATCAAGGTTTGGATAAATTCCTTTTTCCTTCTCCATAATCTTTT
Organism: Bacillus cereus group sp. MYBK245-2; assembly: GCF_051916145.1. Classification (NCBI taxonomy): domain Bacteria; kingdom Bacillati; phylum Bacillota; class Bacilli; order Caryophanales; family Bacillaceae; genus Bacillus; species Bacillus cereus group sp. MYBK245-2. The sequence continues at coordinate 67,052 of NZ_JBQAGB010000022.1, forward strand.
CTCCAGCTTCACACATCTCATACAGTGTATAATCACCCTTCACATCACATAACTGCTTTAAAGCTTCCTTCATCATCAATGCTCTTGGATCCATCTTCTTCATGTATACACGATGTCCAAAGCCCATAATTTTTTCTTTGTTATATAGTTTCTTCTGTAATAACTCTTCAAACTTTTCAACATTACCAGCTTCTAAAAGCATGTACATAACCGCTTCGTTCGCACCGCCATGTAAGCTACCTTTTAAAGATGCAACCGCACCTGTTAAAGCACCATATAAGTCGGATTGCGTAGACGCAATAACGCGCGCTGTAAATGTAGAGTTTGGCATTTCATGTTCACTATATAAAACAAGGGAACGATCAAAAATCTTCTCCTCAAGTTCAGTTGGTTTTTTACCTGTTAACATATAGAAGAAATTCGCGCTATATGATAATTCCTTAAGTGGTTCGATTGGCTCTTCATTATTTAAAATATGATAGCTATTCGCTACAATGTTTGGTACTTTACTCAATAATTTGTATCCGCGGCTTTTGTTTACTTCTAACGAGCGATTTTCAATATCATTATCGTAACCAGCTAATGCGGACACACCTGTACGCAATCCATCCATAGGGTGTGTTTCTTTCGGTAATGCCTTTAATACGTTAAATACACCTTCTGGTACCGCGTATTCTTCTTTTAATTTCTTTTCAAGTTTTGCTTTTTCATCCTCATTTGGTAGATGTTCTTCCAATAAAAGGTGCACAATGTCTAAATACTCTTTTGTTTTTGAGAGTTCGATTAAATCATACCCTTGAATTACAATTTCACCTTTTACTGTGTCAAGAAACGAAATCTTCGTCTCCGCTGCCACTATACCATCTAATCCCGGGGAAAATTTTTCTTCAGCTTTCATCATTATTTCCTCCAATCCTAATAGATCTTCGTGCACATAACTGTAAGCCTTTACAATATTGCGAAACTACATTTCTATTTCAATGTATCAGAGTTTTTAGAAGATTTCAATTTATTTTATAATGATAAGTTTCCTACACTTTTACCGATGTAACAATACAATTTTTCAAAAATAATTTTCATATTTTATAAGGAAAGGACAGACTTCTTTGCGTGTTTTATTAAAACAAAATATAAGAATGAGCGAGAAAATCCCACAGAACATATCATTCACCCAATTTTTTTAAGAAAATAAAAAAACGAGCTGTATACATATACAACTCGTTTCTACATGAAATTTATTTCACTATCCTATCAATATAATTCTTATATAAAACTTATTTACTTTTAAAAAAGTTATTATTTTACATAATTAAATTAAATTCCTACCGTTTCCTCATGATAATATTCATCAAAAATAGAATGTCTTCTTTCTCAACTGACACGATTTTCCTATCTAATTTCTTAGAAACTATCCCTCAAGAATAGTCAGACTGAATTGAACTATTATCATGTTAAACCATTGTAAATCGTTATGTTCAATTGAAATCCCCCCTCTTTGTTATTCCCGTTTACGCAAATTCTTTTTTACCTAATCGCTTTTTTACAAAAATGACAAAAATAATGAAAGCAATTAATCCTGAAATTGCACTACCTGCAAATAAAATACGGTAACCAAACATTTGCGAAACAACTCCAAGTAAAATCGCACCAAGTCCAATCCCTAAATCAAATGCGGTAAAGAATGAAGCATTAGCGACTCCTCTTTTACTCGGATGAACAATTGTAATCATCGCTGCTTGCAATGCCGGCTGTGCCGAACCAAATCCAACACCGTATAATGCAGCGGCGATAACTACCCCCATTAAACTATGTGAAATCGTTAATACAACTATTGCTATAATAGTAATGCATAGTGCCGGGATTATGATAAATACTTCCCCATACTTATCTAATAGTTTTCCTGAAACTGGTCTGATAATCGTTAAAGAAACTGCATATACAAGAAAGAATGTCCCAGGATTCACATCAATTGACGATGCAAATAGCGGTAAAAATGTCGTAATCCCTCCATATGCAAATGATAAAAAGAAAACAACAATCGTAATGGACAGAACGGACTTTTCAAACAACTGCATTTTCCTTTTTTCTTTTTGTGGTGTGAATGGTATTTTCGTGATGAACGATAATAACACTGCCACAAAGGATAAAAGGGTTGCTAACAAAAATAGGCCGTGAAATGAATAATGTTGTACAACCGATAATCCAATCATCGGGCCGATTGCCATTGCAATTGTCATAGCCATCCCGTACCATCCCATACCTTCACCACGGCGTGAATCTGGAATAATATCAGTTATCGCTGTTCCAACAGCTGTTGTAGAAACAGCCCATGTTACACCGTGAATCACACGTAAAGTAGCTAGAAGGACAATAGTCGACGCTAAATTATAAGAATACATCGTTAACCCAAAAAAGATGAGTCCGAAAATAATAAAAGTTTTTCTACCATATTGATCTAACATTCCTCCAATAATTGGTCGTATTACAACTGCTGCAATTGTAAACATCCCCATCATAAATCCAACTTGTGATTCATCACCACCAATCTCTTTAATAAAGAGAGGGAGCGTTGGAACAAGTAAATAAAATCCTGTAAATAAAAATAACATTGCGAAAGTCATTTGAATAAATGATTTCGTCCATAATCGTTCCATTAAAATTCCTCCATAAACACATAAGTTATTGCAATTAACACCTCCATTTTACATTTTCTTCGTTCCTTTGCCTTCCGTAAATAGACGTATCTTTTTATAATAAATGGTCCAAAATCAATTTAAATTGGTCTTACAACTTTATACGTATGTTTTAGCCTAAAGTCCCATTTATTTGTACCTTTATATGTGTGAAAAGAATATACTACTTTATTATCGCAACTTAGGAGTGAATATTTTTATGTGGGTATCATCAAGAGTAACTGCCGTAGTTCCTTCGACCCCGGAAATACACGTTCCAGCCGTTCATACGGCTAGTTCCGATGTTGGAATTGAACTTCCTGCAACTTGGCAACAATATCAAATTCCAGGTCAAATTACTCCCTCATTTTGGCATCATGGCGCACATCCAAGTAGTACCACCTTTCAAAGCCACGGTTATCCTCCGTTACCTCAATCTCAAGTTTTTTATCATTTCCCTTCAATTTATTTTCAAAATTTCTATGGTACTTTTAATATTTAAAATACATTGTCTCATAGCTACTGCATTTAAAAGAAAAAAGCACTTAAGATTGTAATGTTTACAAATCTTAAGTGCTTTTTAATGTTTTTCATAAAATTTTCTTATTGTCCATTATTAGCAGGGGCCTCTCCTGCATTCCCGCCAGTATTTGGTTCTGTGGTTGCTGGTGGAGTTGTATTCCCTTGACCCCCTCCGTTATTCGCTGGAGGTGTCGTATTCCCTTGACCTCCTCCGTTATTTGCTGGAGGTGTCGTATTTCCTTGGCCTCCTCCGTTATTTGCTGGAGGTGTCGTATTTCCTTGGCCTCCTCCGTTATTTGCTGGAGGTGTCGTATTTCCTTGACCTCCTCCATTATTTGCTGGAGGTGTCGTTCCTTGGCCATTACCATTATTTTGTTCATTTTGTTTCTTTTCTTCTTCTTGTTTCTTTTGCTCTTCTAGTTTCTTTTGTTCCTCTTGCTTCTTAAGTTCCTCTTGTTGCTTTTGTTCTTCTTGTTTTTTCAGTTCTTCCTGTTTCTTTAATTCTTCTTGCTTTTTCTCTTCTTCAGTTTTTTGCTGCTGATCTTGTTTTGGTTGCTCCGTTGTATCCGGTACGCTAGTATTTGGCGATGAATCACGTTTTTCACCTTTTATACGTAGCTCACTACCTTCTTGAATAACGCTACTTGGCATTTTAAAGCGTGATTTATCTGTAGCCATTTCACTCATCATTTCTTTAAAAATCAACTGTGCAATTTTCGTATTTTTACTACTAATATACTCGTCTTTACCATCTTTCATATACCCAGTCCATACTGCCATCGTATATTGCGGTGTATATCCAGCAAACCAACTATCACGAGTTGCACTTTCTGGAATGTTAAATTTCGCTAATTGTTTTGAATCATAGTTTGTTGTACCCGTTTTACCAGCTACATCTAAAGAACTAATATTTGCCGCTGTACCAGTACCTGATGTTACTACTGAGCGAAGCATATCAGTAATCATATATGCTGTAGAGTCAGCTATAACTTGTTTTGGTTTTTGCTCAAAACTTTGTGATTTGCCGTCTGGATAAACTATTTTCTTAACAAAATGCGGTTTTGCATACTTTCCACCATTTCCAAATGTCGCATAAGCACCCGCTATTTCAGTTGGTGATACTTCGTTTGTACCAATAGCTGTAGATTCTGCCGGCGCTTTATTAAATGTAATACCTAATTTCTCAGAGAATTCCTTTGATTTATTAAGCCCTACTTCTTTTGCAGTTTTAACTGCCGGAACGTTACGCGACATTTTTAACGCTTCACGCATAGTAATTGATCCTAAATGACTTCTGTCCGCATTTCGAACTTCTTGTCCAGTTGAATATTTAAATGGAGAATCATCAATTTGATGATACGTAGCCCATTTTAAGTATTCAATTGCAGGACCGTAATCAAAGATTGGTTTCATAGTTGAACCAGCTGCACGATCTAATTCAATTGCCATATTATGCCCTTTAAATACTGCTTTATTTTCACCGCGTCCACTACCTATAGCACGAACCTCACCTGTTTTCGTATCCATAAATGTGAAAGCACCTTGGAATTTATCATTTGGATAATTAATAATATTTGTATTTAAAATATTGTCAGCTAATTTCTGTGCTTTTGGATCCAAAGTTGTATGAATTTCTAAACCATCAGAGCCAATATTTACATCTGGTATTTCCTTTTCTACTTCTTTCACTACTGCATCTATAAATGCAGGATATGGCATCGCTTGTAGCTCAGCTGCACTCTTAACATTTTTATCCACAGGTACTTTCGATGCTTCTTCCATTTCTGCTTTTGTAATATAACCATGTCGATTCATTAATTTTAGTACAACATCTCTTCTTTCTGTTGCTCTTTGAACATTTTCTGGTTTCGATGGATCATAGTTATTTGGAGCTTTTGGTAACCCTGCAAGCATCGCAACCTCTGGTAATGTTAAATCTTTCAATTCTTTACCATAGTAGTTTTGTGCTGCTGTTGCGATACCATATGAACGGTTTCCTAAGTTAATTTTATTTAAATACATTTCTAAAATTTCATGTTTTGAATATTGTTGTTCTAGCTTATACGCTAAATATATTTCCTGGACCTTACGTTTCGATGTTTTTTCCATCGATAAGAAGTAGTTTTTAATAACCTGCTGTGTTATCGTACTTCCACCTTGTGAACCGTAATCTCCTTTAAGACTCACCAAAACAGCACGGGCAGTACCTTTGAAGTCTACCCCGCTATGCTCATAAAAACGTGCGTCTTCTGTTGCTAAAAATGCATTTTCTACTAATTTAGGAATTTGATCATACGTAACATTCGTCCGCTTTTCTTTCCCGTATTCATATACCAAATCGCCATTTTTATCATAAATTTTTGAGGATAACGGATTAACAAGTTTTGCTTTCTCAAGTTTTGGTGCATCCTTAATCATTACAAAGAAGGTAGCAACTCCCCCCACTAAACCAACAATACCAAGTAATAAACAAGTAATTAAAAACTTGCGAAAAAATGATGTTTTACCTTTTGGTTTTTGTGTTTTAGAAGCTGGCTGTTTTTTCTTTTTAACTTGTCGTCGCTCCTCTCGAGAACGATAATTTTCTGACATGTTACTTTCTCCTGCCTTTCAATTCTCCCGTTGATTTACTTAAAAATATTGAGGTCACTTTCTAAAATGAATTTAATTAAGAAAGTATATTGACCTGGAGCATTCAATATTTTCCCAATTCACAGATTATAAATTTTAGAATACTTCTTATACAAAGTATTTTCACTTCTATTTTTCTAATAATGCTGCCCCTTTAAGCATAGAATGTAAAAAGTGAATTTTTAATACCTCGTATAAATAATATACCTTTTTTTCAAATGGTCAATATTTTCTTATTTATAAATCAAAGGTGAAATAAAAATAGCACAACGATATGTACTTCGTGTGAACTTCCTTATAATTACGTATAACGAACATTTAATATATTGCATATAAGTATAATACCTCTTTAATTATAAAGATTTCAACACCACAACCTCAACATCTATAAGAAATTATTAAAAATGAAAAGTGAGGAGTTGCGTAATGATGGAGTTATCTCCCGTGATTTCCAAAACTATAGTTGCTGTTGGATATAATCCTTTTTCTATGATTTTACGCATTCAATTAAAGCATGGAATGTATGATTTCTTTAACGTTCCTGAAAACATTTACACCGGTTTATTAAACGCACACTCTAAAACGAATTATCACAATACTTATATTAAAAATTCTTACCGCTACACTAAAATTTAAACTTAACTAGAATAAAAAAAGAAAGGAGGTGGTCCCCCCTTTCTTTTTTAAATCGTTTCACAACTCAGCTATCTTCTGTTCTTTTTATTTATTTCATCATATGCTTGAATTTGTTTTTTTAAACGCCGATCTGCTTTTTTATCATGTACAACTAATATCGCATGAATAACGCCTGGAACCCAAAATATTAATGTTAATATGAAATTAATTATTGCTTGAAATGGTTTTCCACAAAATAATACGGCTACAGGTGGAAGAAGAATTGCCAACAAATACATCATCTCTTGAAAACTCCTTGTTTTGTATTTTTTATCTCTCCATACACTATAAGGACCAATGACTTTTGCATTTCTAATATTTTTATTAACCACTGATAACTGTTCTACTGTTATATATTCTATTTTAATGCATAAAACCTACCACTTCAATTTTTCTACTTATGTAAAATTGAAATTTTACATACAATCTTTCCATGAACAATTTCATATTATTTTTTCTAACCTTTCTTCCTTCTCTATTATAGTTAATCCTATCGCAGAAATAGCAGTTCCTATCGCTTGTATCCAAACACCAATGAGTGCTATTATTCTCTCATCTTTCTGATCAACTATACTTTCTTCATTTTCGATTCTATTCTTCATTACATTAATAATACCTTGATACGCTTGAAGTCCAGCGCCTAAACTTTGCAGAGAATTTCCTATTACTATAATTTTCTGCAATATCCCAACCTGAAGCAAAGCCGCTTCTACTCCTAAAAAAGCTCCAATCGATTGTAAGCTATTCCCTATAATTATGAGATAATCATTCTCTTTCAATTGTTCCTTTATATTAAAATATATTCCTATTACATTTGATATATTCCCTAACGCTAATAACTCAATGCCCATTTTATCGAGCATTTCACTTTTATTCTCCAAACACATATTTTGATTTTCTTTTTCACCTTCATCTTTGGTTTCATTACTCGCTATCATTTGCAATATATACCCGAGGGCTTGTAATGAGCTTCCTACAATTACAATTTTCGATTCAGCTTTCTCCTCCCCCATAAAACCTCTTGTCGTCCCAATTGCCGCTGTAAGATTTCCTCCTACTTGAAACCATGCTCCTGTCACTTTTAAACCGCTTGGATTCATTCTTATCACCTATTTAGAAGTTTTCTAGTGCTTTCGAAATACATAAATGGCCTCCTTTAACTCATATTTATTTTCTACATTTAATTTTGTGCATTCTATAATGTGTTAAAAATACAAAAAAGAGTAACCCATAACTGAACTGCACCCCAATTGTTAGACACAGTCTAACAATTGGAGGTGCAGTTTTTCTATGGCTAAATTTACAGCTGATGAAAAAATACAAATCGTTTTACGTTATTTAAACGG
>NZ_JBQAGB010000023.1:0-73248 GCF_051916145.1 Bacillus cereus group sp. MYBK245-2
ATACGAAACGGATTAAGGCAAAATTAAAAATGAGCCCGGTACAATACCGGACTCATTTGGATCAAGCTGCCTAATGAAATAACCGTGTCTAACTTTTAGGGGTCACTTCATAACAGTTACTCTTTCCTATATATCAAAAAAATCATTATTTATTTCGTTATTGCTTTTAAATTTCAACTTCTCTTTCCCGCACTTCTCACACCTATACACATAAGCTACACCTAACTTACCACTTTTGAAATCTTCATTATCCTGCATCTTAATAAAACTATATTTATGTTTACAGTGAGATTCGTCTAAAAAATTTTCAAACCATTTTTTCAACATAGAACTGTTCACCTCTATGAAAGAATCTTCATCTTGTCTTATTACATACTTTTACTTAAATACTCAATCTCATGTTGCAACTTTTTAAATTGTTCAAAATGCATAGTGATAGATTGACTGTTTCCATACTCAGCACTATGCTTCACCAATAAAACACCCGTGTCATGAAAAAACGCGTCGAGCTCTTTTCTGATGGATACTTTCATTATATGCGCCGTTTTAATAGCCGATAAAATTGCAATTTCATTAAACTTTAATTTTATTTCATTTGGACAAAATGCTTCTTCAATCAATATAACTTCATTGCTATAAATAAGTGCAACAAGATTACTTGACTTTGCATCTGTTAAATCTACTTTTTTTATAACATTATTCATTACATTTTGCCTCCTTTGTTTTCATATATGATAATTATACAATTTTCATTTTTAATTACGTAACCTTACATTCAGTTTAACACACTTTTATTATGGGATTAAGCTACACTTCAAACGTTTTACTATTCCGCAATTTTTGTTAGATGAACCATTTGGACTATAAGACCATATAGTAGTGTTAACAAATGATTGTAAAGTGGGTGAAAACTATGCCCTCAGTTGTAGGGAATTTAGTTGTACAAAATAGTAACGGTTCATTTAACTTAGGTGATTTCTACAACGTTTCTCCAAAAGAAAATACGAAGGCTTATAATGGATCTGGCGCTTCCAACGTTGGTTTTGTTGTTAATACTTTTAATGGTGTGAGTGCGACTAATACGTTTGATTCTGACCTTGCGGATCAAAACCAAGTCGGTACAGCTTAACCCTATTTTTTCATCGTTCTGTTTAAGAATTTTAAATTTGTCCATACTATAATCAGGCTGTTATACAGCTATTGTTGATTTTTGGAGTACCCTATCTTTTTCTCCCTTTCCCTGGGGCTTAGCAGCTAGTATGAAGCTAGCTGCTTTTCCGTTTCATTTTTTCTGTTCCACATCTAACATAACGTAAAGTAAGCTAAAAGTTAAATTTTAGCTTACTTTACGTTATTTCAATAATATCCGTAGTATTAAATACGTAAGTTTTATAAAACGCGTCAGTACACATTACAATGCGCTTTAGCGGATTTATATGTACAACTGTCATATAGCTTGTAAGTATGTACCCATCTTCAAAATATGTCACCAATATTTCTTTCTCAGACAATAATGACATTAATAATTTATCAGAAATTCCCTCTTTTGCTTCTTTTGTTAAGAATGGTTTTTGTACTTTAAATTTCTCTCCAATAACCTTTCGCATACTTAATAACTGTTCCGACATTACTGTAAATGGAACCCATTCTCTTTTTGCTCTTTGCATCTTTACATCATTCATTTCTCTATCTCCTCGATTATTTATCCATTCTATTTCAAACATATTGTGCTTCGATTATTCTTTAATAATTGCTCGGCTCATATTTCTCCCGCATGAACAGGTAAGAAATCTCCTACCTCAAAATTCAAGACATACAAGGAAAGTAAGTCGAAAATCAACTCCCCGTAAACACCCGCTAATTACAGTTTCACTTTATTTCTAAATCTTATACTATCTACACTAAAAAGAACATTCGTTCTAATTATACACGAACTTACGTTCTTTTGAGAAGAGATTTATTTTTTCTTCATCAAATGATCTTTTCACTTCCTATTAAATGGGAGGTGAAAAGATCAACTAAAAAGTTTTAATTTTTTCGAGTTTATTAACCATCTATAAATGAAAGCATATATTATAAAGAACGAACTCACAAAATTTAAGGGATTTATAACGGACCTCCATTCGTTCCTTATGAATTTCTATGAAAAGAGAGCAATTTAAACACTCTCTTTTCGTACATACTGCATAAAACTATTCATTAATAATTCACTCTAATTATTAAATATATTTTGGTTGTACTATTATATGTAACTCCCTCTCTGTTACTGCTTTTTTCGGGTTTCGAAAATACTCTAATTCGTATTTTAATACCTCATATTCAACCATCCCGATTTTAATCCCTTTCGTTTCTTTTAAAATAGCTAATAGGTTATTTATATCTTCATCATACGATTCAAAAATTTTTCCTCCGTCTTCTCTTTGAAAAATTACTTTCACATTTTCTCCCCCTACATAATTTATTTATCTATTCAATAATTCATTTAAAAGTATTCATTCTTCTCCTTAAAATTTCATACTAAAAAGAACATCCATCTTAATAGAATGCTCTGCTTTTCACTTCATTTAACGTCAATATATTTCAATCTTATTGTATGTTTCATTCTGCAAATTATGTTTATCCACTTCTATAAAATGAAACTTTAATCAGTGGGGGTTTTCTTCATCCCCCACTGATTATTAGTTGAACCAATCGGACTTTTATGGGCAGTTGATCCCCACCTAACTTCTTTGCTTTCGCTGAATTTTGAGATGGGGGTCTTACTGCCCATTAAAGTGGGGTAAAGTGAAACTTTAATCCACTCAAGCTTTGTTCATTCCTGACTAATAATTAGCCTACGCAAATCTTACTGCCTACAAATAATGGGCTAAAATTAATTAATTCGTTTTATATTTAATGAGATGAAACAAAACATTATAATATCAATATTCTACGAAGTAATGATTAACCTACTCCAAGACAATTACATAAATTTCCATTGTAATTCTTAATATTTATATGTAATATTGTATTGTCTTACTATCTATTTATAACTCACACACTAACTAGAAAAGGGAACCTTTAAAGGTTCCCTTTTCTAATTACAGTCATTATTTCTTTTCTAGAAATTCAAATGTCTTTTTAAACTCTTTATCATTCACCTTAATATCAGCATCTTTCAATAAATCATTGACTACTTGTTGCTTCCATTTACCTGTCGTGTCTTGTAGTCTTTGCTGTTCTAAATCTTTACGAATATCATCTTTCACTTCATCAAATGGCTTCAATTCTTTTTTATCTGTCACTTTAATAATATGGTAACCGTAAGTTGTTTTTACTGGATCACTTACTTGTCCTGCATCTAATTTATATGCAGCTTCCTCAAATTCTTTCACCGTTTGCCCTGGTGCAAAACCAGCTATTTCTCCGCCTTGTGCTTTGGAACCGGTATCCTCTGAGTATTGCTTCGCTAAAGCCGCAAAGTCTTCACCATTATTTACTTTCTCTTTCACTTCTTTAGCAGTCTTTTCATCTTTCACTAAAATGTGACTTACTTTCAGTTCTGGCTTATAGTTATCTTTGACATCTTTTTCTGTGACAGTAGCTTTAATCGCTTTTTCAAATGCAATTTCTGGCTTCATTTTCTCTTTTAATTCATCTTCATTTTTCAATCCAACTTGCTCTAAAGTCGATTTGAAATTGTCACCCATTTTATCTTTTGCTTCTTCTACTTGTTTTTTTGCTTCTTCATCTGAAACTTTATATTTATCTAGCAATGCCTTACTTAACACCATTTGATATAAAGTACTTTCCCCATATTTTTGTCTTAACTCTTTACTTAACTCTTTCTCTGTAACATTTCCTACTTTTGATGTTACTACGTTACCTGAGGAACCACATGCAGATAATGCCAGTACTACGCATGAAATAATTGTTCCTAAAAATAGCTTTTTCTTTTTCAATCCAAAATACCTCACTTTTATTATTATATAAAAATAACTATACAGTGTTGTTGTGTATACAATGTGTTTTCTAGATGTAATTCATTTCATGTGAAAAAACTATGTATCAGTAGATAACATTAGTTAATCAATCTATCTTTTGCGCTAATATTAGAACCATTTTCTCTATTACTAATCTTCGTTTTTTGTAATTAATCTTCTTTATACTATGAAACATATGTATGAAAGTTAATTTACTGTATTTTTTGTGATTATTCTATATTAACGAAAACAATTTATCTCTCATTTCTTTTATATTTCAATTCAAAAATACTATCTTTACACTCTATATAAGATTCAGTAACAATTTTATCAGTGGAAGCCTCGTTTATCGTCCGCAATAACTCTACAAAATAACGTTAATGCATACGAAAAAGACATTTTCTATTAATGAAAATGTCTTCTCACAATTTAATAAAACAGTTTTGGTGTTAAATCTGTATTTTGTAATTGTGCACTTTCACTGCTCGGAACACAGCTTGTGGAGAATAATATTGGGATACCACAAACATCATCGTTCATTACATCATGAAATACATTTGCAGCAACACCAGTAAATGTTTGACATAAATTTGAAATGTCATCATTAAAAAATTGAATTACTTTTGCAGCAAAAACAGGAAAGACAACATTTGCCCCACCAGGGAGTTGAGGCTGTACAACAACTTGTTCGAAATAAGGATTATTTTCTAGCGCCACTTGAAATAAATGGGCAATTTCAAATGCATCTAGTGGACATGGCAGTGGATTTACAATGTCATTTTCATTATTAGTTACAATAACTGTTACACTTACATTCCCAAATTCCACAAAAGATTTTAGAAGCGTTGCTAACGCTCTCGCTTTTTCATCACTTAACGCGTGCACTAAAATAATATAATTCCCGCCAACTGGAATTAGCGGACCAACTGTAACTGTTGGATCAGCACCAATTGAATTTTTCAACTCATTGAAATATGTGATCCATGGTGGTGAAAGCTGAGGTTGAGCTTGTACATTTTCTTGCAATCTTTCATTACCTCCTAATACAATTCTTACTACTATAATATGTAGCAAGAAAAAAAGCGTATTAGATAAATTACTTATTTTTTACTTTTACCTATTATATTGATTATACATTGTATAGAACATTCTCAGTTTTTACTGTATTTTCCACATTTCCCCATGCCATAGAACTCCATATCATTATCAACTCAACTAAAAGTTCATATTATATTAGTACGTCTTTATAATTATGAACGAAAAAACGCAGTATACAATACTGCATCATAGGAGCTGATTTCATGGAGAAAAAACCTATTGTTTTCAAAGTTCCACCAAATTCAAAATTAAAAGTTACATTTTTCGGCCCTTGTAACGAGGTAATTACAAATGTTTCTATAATTAATCAACTTTCCACACCTAAATGTCAAACTATTACGCAATATCCAAACTATACGAAATACGAAACTGAAGTACAATCATTATCGAGTTGTTAATCCGTTCTATACACAATCCTTACAATTTGGTTAACTACACAACTTGATTAATAGACTAAAATTACTTATTTCATGATATTCCATTGATAATTTATTGATTTTTCACACATTTTCATTAACCAAGCATATATTATCGTATGGAGATTATCCACTCATAAAACCTATCTTTCTTTAGAGCGTACTTTTTATGTATGCTCTTTTTTTATTTATCCCTTATTCTGTACATATAAATCTGATTACTTTTATATTTCACGTAGTGTAGTAAATCGACCTGCCCTTTATAAACAATCTAGTCAAGGTGCCCCCATACTTCTTTATTATACATTCACTACTCTTTTAAATTAGTGTATCCATTCAAGCACCATTCACCTAATATATTTTCCTTCTAAATTGACCAAAGATGTATTAAAATTCTTTATATACTCAAGGAGGTCAAATATGTTCAAGTTGCACCCCATACTACTCATCTTAGGATTTATTTTATTTTTATATAGTGTACTTGCCTTAATGTTATTCCTTTCCATACAATAGTAATACCTGCGCAAACCGATGTTAAATATGTAATTTCTATATAGTAATGAAAAAGCCTGTAATTATACGGACATAAATTAAGATGTCTTTTTATACCGTTAGGCAACTAGCAAATGTAATGCCAAAGAACTTTTACAACCTTGTTACTTACTCTTTGTATTACCTGTAGAAGATCTCATACTTAAAATAAGATAGCCCTTTCGACATCAAAACTGTAAAAAATAATTTTAAAACTTTACCTTTCATCATTACATCTTTAGCATGTGAAATTTTCATGAAACAAACTATGTTTAATCGATTTACTTATATATTTTTAAAAAACAATAATAATCCCCCACCATTCGGTACAGGGGATTAACTAGACCTACTGAAAAGTATTTTATTCTCTTCGTTATTTAATTGGAGAAGGGAATCTTGCTGCTTCAAAATGTGAGACGTCTTCCGAAGTACTTAAAACTCCGTCTATGAAGCCAATCGGTGCTACATATATCCCCTCATCATTTATTTGCTTCTCCTCTAATCCTGTATTAACGGCATACCAAACGATATCAATAGTAGGAAACATATTTGTTACCTCTCGTCCTGGTTCGCGTTAGTAAATGTTCATGTATCCTTTCATATAGTGTCACTATCCATCATTTGTCATGATAAGATAATTCTCATTCTTTCTTCTATCGATATTTTCTTATCAAAAAAACACTTGTAGAGTATGTATAAAGTTTCTCTCATCAGCTATTTACAAATTGTAGATGGAACGATTTGACGCTTACATATACACTCATCCCCCTCAATTGTTTCCGCTATTTGCGGCTACCTAAAAATTCGGCATATGCCATAAAGGTAGGTGGGAGCTGGGTTTCCCGTATATATCCAATTGATGATGGTTAATACTCGGTTTGAGTTACCAGCTCCCTACTAATTAAACTTTCCATTTATAAATTAAATACAGTTCCATATGGGATTGTAAGAAAAGAACTTCCATACGGTGTGATTTGATACACTGGATAAAAATACTCCATGGATGAATAATAAGGCTGGATACCTTGTTGCTGCATTTGCATTTGTTGTTGCATTTGTAACGCTTGTTGAACAGCTTGAACTGTACTTTGTGCTCCGCTAAACGTGATTGATGTACCATACGCTGGTCGCATACTAGGTTGATTAGCAAAATATGAATAAAACATTATTTTCAACTCACTTCCATATAAGCTATTACAAATCATAGTATGATTCTTTTTTTAGGAAGTGCTGAAAACTAGTACGTTAACTTTTAGTAAGTTTCTCATTTTATTCTTTCTTTTAATATCTTCAATTTCATATTTCAATTACTCGTTTCAATTATTAAACATGATTGAATTTTTAAAGCATAATAAAAAAATGAATAACCTTACATAAAATTCTAAATGGAACTTCATTAGACTCTAACTTAATTAACCTTATAATTATCATCAAATTTTTACAATATTACTAGTCTCATAAGAACACCTCCATTTTATTTACATATACTTAAAAAAAATGTTCCTGGGTATTTCACATATAACTTATACTCATAAACACATTACAATTAGAAGCAAATATTGATTATCAAATGTACTTACTATTTAAATTTTTTAAAAGGAGGTAATTATGAAAAACAATCAAAACTCAAACGACCCGTGCAAAAAGTTCCAATTTCCCTGTTTTATTTCTATATCCTCTTGCAATCAAAGTAATTGTTGTACACCTGTTTTTTTCTCATTTTCTCAACAACAAGAATTATTGTCCCTAATTAACCGATTAAACCAAGCTATCCTTTCTTTCTTTACCACGCCAAATCCGACAACTATACAAATACTCCAATCTGCATTACAGGCATTAAACGATTTAATTATTACAGTGCAACCAAATACTCCAAATAGAAATTTAGTTATACGAACTATAACTCAATTAATTAATTCCTTACCTACTGCATCGCTTACTCAAATCTCTGCGTTATTTCAATTTCTATTCCAAAATTTATCTTCGCTCATTAGTTGTTCCAATATATCAGACCCATTGTTACAACAAACATTCAACTTAATTTTGCAAGGAATATTGAATAGTTCTCTATTAAATATTACCGGAATACCCGGTCCTACTGGCGCGACTGGACCTAGAGGATTTCCAGGACCTAAAGGAGCGACTGGTCCTCAAGGTGTCCAAGGTATTCAAGGGCCAGAAGGACCAGAAGGAGCGACTGGTCCTCAAGGTGTCCAAGGGCTTCAAGGGCCGGAAGGAATTGCAGGAGCGACTGGTCCTCAAGGCGTGGAAGGGCTTCAAGGGCCAGAAGGACCACCGGGACCGACTGGGCCCCAAGGTGTGCAAGGTATTCAAGGACCACCGGGACCACCAGGGCCAACTGGATCCGGAACCGGAATGGGAGTTCCTGGACCACCAGGGCCGACTGGACCTCAGGGGGTACAAGGAATTCAAGGGCCGGAGGGACCAGAAGGACCAACTGGACCTCAAGGTATCCAAGGTCTTCAAGGGCCAGAAGGACTCGAAGGGCCGACTGGACCTCAAGGTGTCCAAGGTATTCAAGGACCGGAAGGACCACCAGGGCCGACTGGACCTCAAGGTGTGCAAGGTATTCAAGGACCGGAAGGACCACCAGGGCCAACTGGAGAGTGTGAATGTCCACCTGGACCGACTGGGCCGACTGGACCGACTGGGCCGACTGGACCGACTGGACCGACTGGACCTGCATGTAATTTCCTTGTTTATGTTACAAATGCAGGAGCCATAGATGATCCAACAAATGATACAGTATCTGTAATTAATACCGGAACAAATACAGTTGTTGCTACAATCACTGTAGGTAATGCACCTCTCGAAGTAACCGTTTCTCCAAATGGGACTCGCGCTTATGTTACTAATATTTTTTCTAATACCGTTTCTGTTATTAATACGGCTACGAATACAGTTATTGCTACCATCCCTGTTGGATCTAATCCAATCGGTGTAGCTGTTTCTCCAAATAACACAACTGTTTATGTTGGAAATCACGGTAACAATACGGTCTCTGTTATTAATGCTGCTACTAACACAGTTGTTGCTACCATTCCTGTTGGCAACGCTCCACAAGGAATCACTGTTTCTCCAAATGGGGCCTTTGCATATGTTGCAAACGAATTAAGCAACAATATTTCTGTTATTGATACTGCTACGAATACAGTTAGCGCTACCATTCCTGTTGGCATTCGTCCTAGAATAATCGTCTTTACACTAGATGGCACTCGTGCCTATGTCACAAATCAAAATAGCAATACTGTTTCTGTTATTGACACCACTACGAATTCCGTTATTAATACAATTAGCGTAGGTTCTGAACCGGTTGGTATAGATATTACACCAGATGGCACTCGTATTTACGTTGTAAATAAAGTAAGTAATAATGTATCAGTAATAAGCGTGGCGACAAATACTGTAATCGATACAATTCCTGTTGCTTTATCCCCGGATCAAGTAACGATCATACCAGACGGCACTCTCGCATACGTTACAAACCAAGGTAGTAATACTGTTTCTGTTATCAATACTGCTACAAATACGGTTATAGATACGGTTCCAGTAGGTGTTGCCCCAACTGGTATAGCAACCGGAACTATTTGTGAATAATATAAAAAAACAGAGGGACAAAATATGTCTCTCTGTTTTTTTATTTTTTGTGCTCCTTAAAAATTTCATATTTATAGCCGCCTTCTCTACGTACTTCTTGTTAATTGTAATATACATGAAGAGGATATTATTCGTCTCATTTCATATTATCTTATGTATACTTCTATACATTTGTTTGTAAACCCCATTGTATTAAAAGAAGTAACCGAGTATCTTTACGAGCTTAAATACATTCACAAATTCTCTATATCACGCTCTAACCTTATTTTCCTAACCTCCTATTCACCACCCTATAAAATTTCACAAAATAAAAAAGCAGCTATTATGCTACATTATATTCGTTTTATCCCCAAGAAAAATGATAAATATATTCTCCCGTTACACTTTGATTAATCCCAATAATTCTAGCAAACCTCATTAAGTCCGCTCCTTGAAGAAAATACATCGCAAGTGTAATTGGCACTTGTGACCACATGAATTGATAAAACTCTTCGACTCTTTGGTTTGTTGAAACAATTAAATCAGTTACAGGCCCTTGATTCCATGCAGAAGTTCTAACTGAATTAAACGGAAGATCTTTCCCATTAACCACTATTCGCGCCATACTTTGAGTTATGTCCACATCAATTCCCTCCATCATTACAAAAATCGGACCTGTGTATTTACTCCTTTCTTTATAAATATTCTTAACCTTCATAAATGTCTAAGGCAAACCTCTATTTTTGCTTCTATTCAAATGAATTTATTTCACACAGTAAACAGGCAAATGAAATTTCAGTATTACTCTCCTTCAACTTCCGTATCATTTACCCCCTTATTCAGCTTGACAATCCGGTATGCAAAATTACATATCTTATTATCTCAATATCACTTTATTTACTACAAGTTGATAGAAAAACATTCAAACCAATTGATAAATCAACGTTTGTAATTTAATTCCTTATTTTAAATTCCACCCCTTTATTTTTAAACACTATATTCGAATAATTATATTGGAATTTCTTGTTGTATACACATCTATCTTTTTCATGTATTATATACGAGAAGAGTAAGGTAAGAGTTACTCTTTGCCATTTTAGGAAAGGTCTTGTTGGAAATAACAGGACCTTTTTTCGTATTTGCAAAAGCAATCTTAATTTTCTCATTCCTTACATCTATCGCTTCCCTAAATACATTTTCAACCATTTCAGATTTAATCTCCCAAATATAAGATGCTATACGGACTCTTCTGAGTAAACGGCTACTCGTACTATGTGGGCTTCTCTTTACATACCCAACTTTACAATCCATCCCTACCGATTTATTGTCGTTAATCTTTTTAATTACCATAGATTGTTTGACTATTTCTTGAACATGATTTGTATCAACTTTCATTACTAATTCCTTTCTAACATAATTACTCTCCGTGTTAATTCATTAATCGTTTGTTGCAGTCCAGTAACTTGAATTCTTAATTCAACAATTGCAAATTCCATTTTTTTATTTTGATTATCCATCCTTCATTCTCTTCCAAAATTACTCTAATTCAGTCTTGAAATTCTCTAAAACTCATTGTATTATATTTTTGTATTTTCTCAGTTCCCAAGCCGAGAAAACATCATCACTTCTGAAAAGGACCCGAACTCCAGCGGGTTCTTTTCATTTACTTGAACTCATTTTCAAATCATTGTATTATATTTTCGGGTCTTACTTCATAAATCATTATCAGGAGAATCTGCATGTTTGCAGGTTCTTTTTGCAAAATAAAAAGCATCCACTACGTGAACACTTCATGTTATTGTGCTTCAGCTGCTTTAATTCAGATTGATATGCAGGTGAAACGAATGGAAAATAAAGAACATGAACAAAAATACGATTTAAGCAAAATATACACATACGAAGAACATCCTGATAAGATTTAAATAGACTAAACTAATAAGAGGATAGTATGTTCAATATAAGAGCATGCTATCCTCTTTCTCGTATATATTAGAATTATTAACATGATATTGGAAATATAGTTTAATATGTTTAAAATATCAAGCAAGAATCTGTGTTCTTTTTATGGAGGGTGTAGTGTACATTGAAAGGTGTACTGAAGTCTTTAAACTGTAAATTTCGTGATTGAGGAGGAATTGTTATTAGAGTACAAGAGGTTCTTATAGAGGGTAAGAAGAAAAGATATATATTGCTGAATCAAGATGGATTTCCAGTGGTACCAGTTATGAAGTATATCAAATATTTAGATAAGACTGGGAAAAACCCAAACACTCAAAAAACATATTGTTATTCCTTAAAACACTTTTTTACGTACCTGGATGAAACCAAAAAAGATTATAGCTGTACAAGGTTCGAAGATTTAGTTCAATTTGTTGGTTGGTTAAGAAGTTCTTATGAAAGTTCGAAAGCTATTCCCTTTAAGAAGGAAAAGGCCAAACGAACCGAAAGAACCATTAACTTAACAATCACTGTTATTGCTAACTTCTACGACTATTTATTTCGAAATAACGAAGTACAAAATGACATTATAGAAAAATTAATAAAACAAGTATTTGTAGGGGGACGCTCACATTATAAAAGTTTCTTACACCATGTCAATAAGGATAACCCTTCAACAAGAAATGTACTTAAATTAAAAGAACCAAGCAAGAAGGTAAAAACTTTGACAAAGGAACAGGTGCAGCAAGTATTAAAAGCAACAACCAATATAAGGGATACGTTTTTGATTCAGCTGTTATTTGAAACTGGTTTGCGGATTGGAGAGGCATTATCTCTATTTATTGAAGATTTTGTTTTTGACCATGCAAAAGGACACCGCATTCGTTTGGTAGATAGAGGAGAATTAGAAAACGGTGCTATGTTAAAAACAGGAGAACGGGAAATTCATATATCACAAGCTTTAATGGATTTATATGACGATTACTTGTATGAAGTGATCGATGAATTAGAAATTGATTCAAATTTTGTTTTTGTGAAACTCTGTGGGGTAAATGCCGGGAAACCAATGGAGTATTGGAACGTGAATTCCCTTATTAAACGGTTAAAGAAAAAAACAGATTTTAACCTTTATCCACATTTATTTCGTCACACTCACGCTACAATATATTATCAGAAAACAAAGAATATTAAACAAGTGCAAGAACGTCTAGGGCACTCTCAAATTCAAACAACAATGAACCTTTACCTTCACCCTTCAGATGAGGAAATAAGAGACGAATGGAAAAAAGCACAGAGTGCTTTTCAAATTAATCAATAGAAATGATGTGAGCATGATACAAATACAACAAATCAACCAAAAACGAGGATTTCACGAGGTTTTACTATCTGAGATGCTGAGCTATCCTAGTAAAACCATACAAGACGATGGATTAATAACAACTCATCAAATTAAAGATGCTTATTTTATAAAAAATAATACTTGAAATCTTAGTTTCTTGAAAACTATTCCTCAATTTAAGGAACCAATAAAGAATTATAAAAGTAATGGCCAATATCTGCATTTTAACATCAAGAACCCTGCCATTAAGCTTGAAATAAAATTTGTGTTTCATCAGAAGTTATTTAGGGAGATGTGGTCAATTACGACTATTTTTAATGCGTACAAATCCAACTTAAACAAGTTATCGGTATTTATTAATGAAACCTACCCAAACCTTTCTTCTCTTCAAGATTTGGATATAAATGAAGCTGAACATGAATGGATTATTTATTTAGAGCGAAATGGCGTTGTCACAGAGCAAACTAAAAACGATATAACTTACGGGAAAATTATATCTAAGAATTCTACTTCCAAGTTCTTACGAACTATTTATATTAATTTTATTTCATTAATCGATGTTCGAGAAGAATGGGAAAAAGATCGCTGGGATGTACGAATACTACATGATAAATATGGCATTTCCTATAATAAGAGTAGATCTGACTATTATTTAAATTTCACAAAAATTAAACATGAACATATACGTCAACAAATAAAAAAATATATTCGTCAACGTTTACTTATAGATTCATTAGCTCATAGTACGGCAATAGATTATTTAAAAGTCATAAGTATGTTTCTATCTTTTATACTTAAAAACGAACCAAAATGGAATGATTTAAAGAGTTTAGAACGATCCCATATAGAACTATACTTAATTTGGTTATACGAATATTCTAATAGTAATTTAAAGCAAAAAAATGCAAACCCTAAAAACTATATACGTCTGTCTTTAGCTTATATTGGGAAATTTCTACAAGATATACAGCGATTCGAATATGATATTGCGCCTAAGACGCCTTATCAGCAACTACTTTTTCCTGAAGACAGACCAAAAATAGCAAAGAAGCCAATAGAACAAATTGATTATATTCCTGATTACGTGTTGTCTCAACTTTATGCTTGCCTCAATGATTTGCCTGAAGAAACCATACCAGTGGTATGGATAGCCTTTAAAACTGGTTTGCGAATTTCAGATATATTAGGTCTAAACCAAGAGTGTCTAATACAATTGAACGGTAAATACTCAATTATAACTGATATTGAGAAAACATTTGTCAAAGGCCATCGAATTCCTATCGACAAAGAACTTGCAGATATCTTGGCAGTTCTCATTCAGCATTCTATAGAAAAAAGTAATAAAGATAATAATCCTGAAAGATATATTTTTATTCGCTACAAAGGTGTAAGGAAAGGTAAGCCATTTAATCAAAAAACTATTCGTGATCACCTAAATAAATTAGCACGTAAAAATAAAATTCTCGACGAAAATGGTGATATTTTTCATTTTAAAATCCACCAATTTCGTCACACATATGCTGTCAAAATGTTAAACGGCGGTGCAGATATTCTAACAGTACAGGAGTTATTGGCTCATGCTTCTCCAGAAATGACATTAAGGTATGCAAAACTTTTAGATGATACTAAAAGAAAAGTCTTTGAGTCAGTCATAAAGCAAGGTGTTTTTAGCTTTGACTTAAACGGTGAAGTACAGGAAATTAAATCAGGAGAAGATATTCCAACAGACATATTGGATGCATTATGGCAAGACCACAAGCTAAATGCGATGGACAACCCTTATGGAACGTGTCACGCTCGTTTAAACGGAAACTGCCCTCATATGGAAGCCCCGCCCTGTCTAACTTGTGGTGATAATCAAACTCCTTGTAAAGACTTAGCGGTTGGTTTTTCAGAGTTAGATAAACAAAAATATGAACTTCACATTAAAACCACTATGAAAGCAATTGAAATAGCAAAACAACGTGGTAGAGAGGATATTGCGGAGAGGAACCAAAAGAATCTACAACGTTACCAAAATATCTTAAATACCCTCCAAGATGGAAATGTTATCTTTGGTAGACAAGATCGGATGAAACGAAAGTTAGGTGTTAAAAATGTCTGAATATGACCGTTCTACACATTTGAAAGAGATTCACGCCAACCGTAAGGCTAACACCTATCAGAAGGTAGATGAAGCTATTAAAAGGCTTATAAAAGCTAATGAAAAGATAAACTTTAACAGTGTATCCAGTGAAGCGAATGTATCAAAAGCAACACTCTATAACAACAAGAACTTCCGTTCCATAATTGAAACATTACGAAATCAACAATCACAGGCACCTACACCGAAACAAGTAAAGCGAGAAATGAATGAAAGCAATAAGGATGCACTTATAGCATCACTTAAAAGAAAAAATCAAAAGCTGGAAGAGGAAAACAAGCAATTAAGGAAACAACTGAAAGTAGCTTACGCAGATATTTACAACAAACTATAAGGGGTACCACCACATCACCATCAAGCTAATATTTTAAAGTACTCCCAAAATAAAATTGCTATCTCTCCACAGTTATTTACGTGAGTTCAGCTCGTGTTTTGGGGTTGACCTGTTTTCTTAACTTGATGGTCATGGGGGAGCGTCAGAAAAATGCGGGTTTAAAACGTTAAACTAAATTGAGAAAAATCGATTCCTTTACAAATTTCAGGAGTCGATTTTTTAATTTGGTACTTTAAGCTAACTTCTCGGATTGTTTAAGTGTAACCCACAACAATCTCTTCTACACCTCGATATAACTTATACAATAATGACCAGTTGTGTTATCTTTGTAAAAGCATATCGACGTGAGGGATATTATCTTCTAAATATGTCTGGGAAATGGTTTGAAAACCAAAGGAACTATAGAATTTTCTCAAATAATCTTGGGCTTGAATTTTAACAGTTTTTTCTTTTAATTCGTTTTGGATAAAATCTAACCCTTTATTTAAAAGCTCCTCCGCAATTCCTTGTCCCCTGTATTCTTTCTTTACAAAGACTCTTCCAATAGAAATTTCTTGATAAGAAACACCTGCAGGTACAATCCTTAAATATGCAATAATTTCTCCATTATCTTCTTTAAAAAGATGATATGAAAAAGGATCTTTACCATCAACTTCTGGGTAAGGGCAATTTTGTTCAACCACAAAAACTAAAGTTCTTTCTTTTAAAAGATTGTATAGTTCAATATTTGTTAACTCGTCAAATTTCTTTAAATTCCAACTCATAAAATTTCACCTCTTGATTTTTCGTTGCAAATGCAACGAATTTCATATAATTAATAATTTCTTTTGTTTCCTTTTTTAACAAAATTCCAATCAACTTCCACATTTCCCCTTACTCTTTGAAGAAGGTTAAAGAGGGTCTTCACTTCCATATCTGTAAATCCATTTAATGCAACGATATTAGAATAATCATTTTCTCTTTTTATAAAAGGATAAACATTCTTGCCCTTCTCTGTTGGGAAGAGTTTTTTTATTTTTTTGTTATGCTCATCATTTTTCTTATCGATGAATCCATTTATTTCTAGTTTTTTTATAGCGCGTGCTGCTGTTGTTCGGTCTACTTTTATCATCTCAGCTAACTTTTCTTGAATAATTCCGGGATTTTCACATATTCGTACAAGGTACAAATATTGTCCTTTTGTGAGGTCATATTCTTTAAATTCCATATTACTAATAGAATCTAATGCCCTTGCGATCATTCCAATTTCACGAAGAATTTCTTTCATAATTAACTCCTCAACCGTTTTTTATTGCAAATACAACAAAAATTCTGTGTATTAAATGTAACTCATTATTATTGTATTTGCAATAAAAATATAAAGAGGTGAGTAAAGTGAAATATATTTTTATGTATTAGGGGGCGCCATACATACCCATCAACTTAAAGGTTTTATAACACCCCAAAATGAAAAAATGGCTTTTTTAATACAAGTTAGCACAAAATTTCGTTTTGGGGGTAGTTGTATTTTCTTAGCTTGATAGTGATGTGTTGTTACCACATATTAAGAAAAATTTAATAAAAATCAGCTAAAAAAGTATTGTAGGTTTAAAAATTTTATGTTACATTATCATTACAAAAACGTTACAAAATGTTGTTTTTGTTTCTAAAAGATTTCTTATTGTTTTCATTTTGTTACAATCTATAAACTTAAAATGTATTTCTATGTGTATAAGAGTATGTGTAGTAAAGCGACTGAGTTAAAACCGTTCTGCATATTATTAAAATTCCTTTCTGTCTTAAATGAAGAATACCAACTATCTAGGAATTTTTAAGTAATGGCATTGAATAAAATGTACTTCCTTTCCCACACACACAATTTAGTACAGATTTATAATTCGGCCTAATTGCTACACGAACTCTTATACATATAAAACGTTTTATTGGAATAAAAGAAAGAATTTACAACAAAAATAGCGTTAGTTAGCTAAACTAAAAAAATATCATCTAAGCATTTTTATTAATCTTTGAAATGCTTAGATGATATTTTTTGTGGAGGGATTTATCTAATGATAACTGGTTTTTAGAAATTTTATTGTTCTTATCCTTTTTATAATCGATAAAACCATTTAAATGATTTTATCGATGGTTATATATTCAAAATTAACTTATATATGGTGAATGAGGTTTTTAATATGAAGTATAGTTATAAAGTGTTTGTATTTATTTGGGCAATTATTTTATTATTTTTTCTAATTTATTATGGCTACAAAAAAATTTCTGATATTAATCAGGTACCTGTAGTAACAAAACCAGTAAAAACTGAAAATCAAGAGATATCGAAAGAACCTAATGAGAAAAAAACAGAAACATTGGAAATACTACCACAGGAAGTTATTAATAATACGGAGTTAGATGAATTATTAAAAGGTAAAAACTTTAATGGTACAGCAGTGATTGTAAAAAACGGTAATATCCTTATAAATAAAGGATATGGAATGGCAAATCAGGAACAGCAAATCCCTAATAATTCACAAACATCGTACTATCTTGGATCGCTAACAAAGGCTATAGTAGCAACGGCTATTATGCAATTGAAAGACCAGCAAAAGTTACAAGTTAATGATGAAATAGCTAAATATATTCCCGATTTTCCAAGGGGAGACGAAATTACATTAAAACACCTTCTTACACACACTTCAGGAATTCCAGAGCATGATGAAGGAGAAGAAGAAATTTCGCATGATGAACTTATAAAAAAGATTGGTAAACAAAAGTTACTATTTGCTCCTGGATCTAAATGGAAGTATTCAGATTCAAATTATGCTATTCTTGCATATATCTTGGAGAAGGTAAGTGGGCAAAATTCAGAAGTATATATACAAGAAAATATATTCAATGCTGCAGGTATGAAACATTCGGGATTTGGAGAAAAATTTACCCAAGAAAAATATCCTTCAACTGGATATAAAATAAAAGACGGTACAATAAAAACACCATCCTTACCCCATATGTCACAACTTTTTGGTTCTGGAGATATTTATACTACTGCACATGATTTATATTTATTCGATGAAGCTCTATATACAAATAAATTGATTTCTAAAGAAAGTTTTACTGAAATGTTTACACCAGTAAAAAAAGATTATGGATATGGTTGGTATGCTGAAAGTAGTTATTCTGCTCATGGTGTTATGCCTGGTTGGAACCTTTTAAATAGCTTTACTAGAAATGGATCTGTTTATGTTATATTGCTTTCTAATATACAAAATAACCTTAACTTAGGTTCTTTAAATAATGATGTATATATATCCTTACAAAATATAGCATAATTCATATGATTATTTTTTTGTTTTACAGGTTTAATTAAGGCAAGCTTATAGGTTGATAATTAAATCACTACAAAGATATGCCTCAAAATTTATAAGAAAATGTTCTACAAATCCGCAATTTGAGGCAATATTATGTTTCAAACTGAGGTGATTTTATAGTTCAAGTTACATGGGATAGGGATGTTATTTATACTAGGGGTATCGTCACATCGCCATCAAGCTAAGGTTTTGCACTATCCATAAAAAAAGACGTTATCCTTTCTGTAGAATTATAGGAAAGGATGGCGTTTTTTTATGGGGCTTTCGATTCTTAACGAACTTCAACCGATTGCCGAAAAATTACAACGATATATGTCTCCTCATGTTCTAGAACACCTAGCTAAAGAAAAAGGATTCGTTCGGCGAAAGAGTAAATATCAAGCAAAGGAGTTAGTTGCTTGATGTATTTGGATTAATCAGGATATAGCAAGTGATTCTCTCACTCGATTTTAATTAATTTATTTGAGTTCAAAATTGGGAAAGAGCAATTAATCCAATGTTTTAAGGATTTAAATGAAGGTAAAGTTAATCCATTAAAAGTTTTAATAGAATATTAATGAGAACTTAATATCTGTTTTTATGCTTTTTTAAATTTTTTGAAAGAGTGAGCTTTAGTTTCAGAAGAAAGAGCATAACATATTAGACATATAAAATATGTTATGCTCTTTAATTTATTGACTTTTTTCAATTTAGGTCTTGATAATAAAATCAGCGGTCGCTGTGATAATTGTGGTAATTCCGTATTCAAAAGTTCCATTAAAAATTTCATCTTCTCAAGAGAATGCCGTCATTGTAGCATGAAGAAAATCATCTAGCCCCAGATAGGGCTTTTTTCTTTATAAAATAAAAAGCAGCGAATTCGCTACTTTATAGTAAATGATTTAATCTTGAATTTCCTTTACCTTCCTTCCCAGTTAAGGAGTACATTATATCTTGATGTTTAATCATCCTTTTATAATTCCATGGTACTTTAAACCCTTTTCTATATTCTTTAATTGTAATTATAGTTTGGCAATCTATATTCAATGCTTTCGATAACAAGTAAGGGTTATATCCACTATCTATCAATGAGATAACCTCATAAAACATAACTTTCCCATCAACCATCCTTAATAAATCTTTTTTTTATTTTTCTCTTTTTCTAGCTCTTTTGTTTTATAGATCACGTACTTCTGCTGCGAACTTCTGTCTCTTTTCCTCTTCTAACCTTTGTTTTGCCTGTTCAATTCGTTGAGTTCGTTTGTTTTGTTTAAATGGACTAATCTATCAATTCTATAAAATCAATTAATTCAACTATTACATATTAATAATCCGTTCATATACTATAGTAGATTGCTAGAAAGGAGGCGTAACCATGGATAGTTGCGTTGTGTTTGTAAATGGACAACCTTTTTTAGTTCTTTCAGTAGCTGGTATCGAAATTGCTAGATTAGAGATTTCGCTTCAAGTAGCATTGGCTCTAAGAGTGCTTGGAATACCAATTTGTGATTAATTACCACATCCAAAAAAAGAGAGCATTAGCTCTCTTTTTTTATTTTCCCTATTATCCCTGAACAAAAAAGAGCGCTTTTCTTCAAAGCACTCTTTCCAAGGAATTTACCAATTTCGACGATCATCATGATCATGATCACGATCACGTTCATGATTACGTCTGCGACGACACTCATCACAATCGCAGTCACGATCACGTCTACAACGACGGTCATCACAATCTCTGTGTCTGCATCTGCCAAACATTAAATCATCCCAAAATCTATCACAATCTCGAAAATTATTATTCCATCCCATAAATATGATTACCTCCTCTATAAATAGAATTCATTATATTCTATGAATAAAAGGGGAAACAGCTTGTTTACTAGCCTATGTTTTGTGTTTTAAACTAATAATATTCCTATTTATTCTTCAAATTGCTAGTCTACCTCTTTATCTTTCCTTAACAACAAACAAGACGCCCACCAGATCACAAGCAACGCCTACGATAATTGATATTGTTTTAACCATTATCATCATTCCTATCTCCTAAATGAAACTAAATCAATGGCTGTTATATTTACTCTTTTTCTTTATTGATTAACTGAGTACTTTCATAGACACCGTTTATCAAAGATTCCCTATGTCTTCACCCCTTGAATATTTTTCAAATAAAAATACATACTATTTTCAAGCCGCCGTATCCACGGCTAATACTTCTTTCTTTTGTTACAGCAGAAGCAGATAGGTTCTTCACTTATCTGCTTTCTGTGTATATTTTTTAAAATATCGAAAATAATACTAACAAGCTGTTTGAACTAGCAGCTTCACTCTTCTCGCAATGGGAATGCAATTTATCACAATTAGCTAACTCATTCGACTCACTGGCAGACAACCAAAATCGTTGTCTGCTTTTTGTATGAGATTTTTTCGTTTTACATATACTACTTTTGAACCTGTAGACCAATACGAGCCATTTTGGTGCTTGGGATTTCCCTTCCTAGAGACTGTCCCAAAAAGTGCTTTTTAGTCAAAATCGAATAAAAAGTGAAAGGCAGAAACGTTGATTTAATAACGTTTCTGCTTTTTCAATTTCATGTGATTTTACTTCCAAAGAGACTTATGAGACAGCTCCTTTTTTTGTATAGACACGTACATTTAGGTTAAAACTAATTACAAGCAGATTTTCTGTTTATTCGTAGTTTTAACCAAGAATACTTTTCTCCTACTAAAGGACGGCAGGTACGACTGCTAGTCCTCTTTTTCTTATATCGCATACTCTCCCTTCTGGTAGCTTCGAACCACGTTCCCCTCATCATTATAGTAAGCAATTTCCCAATAAGGATGGCAATTATGCTTCTCAATTTCCCCATCGAACAAAACGAATAGATCAGTTTTCCAGTTTCCAACGATCGCGTACCCCACATGCCAGCTACATTTTCTTAAACGCTTGTTCTGCGCTATACATTCGCTTGCTATCAAAAACACCTTCATTCTCGCACGTTACAAACTTCATGAATTCAGCCATCGGCATTATTAGAAACTTTGTTCTGAACTTTCGCCAATACAGGAATCTTGCCTTTCCTTCAGTTTCTGCTACCACATATTCTTCATTCGGCCATTGTTCGAAAATGGTAGTGAGTTTGAATTTGTAAAGGACCACTAGCCTTTCACCTCCCCCTTAATTCGCAATCAACTTACGGAACAGTTTTTCATTTCTTTTGTCTAGTGCGTAATCAATGAGTTGGTATTTTATTGACTTGTCAATTTCATCGTGATCTTCCCCATCAATATACGTTTCAAGTGAACACTCATCATCTTCATTTGAGCTGTATAAAATCGGCAAATCATGGCGATACCGCTAATCAATGATTTGATAGTAATGGAAGGATATTGATTTTGAAGGAAGAACTTTATCTATTAATCGTTCCCTCTCTCATATCACAAAAAAATTTCATAAACCTAAAACATCTATAGGAAATAGATTGCTGGTTTTGCCTGACATTACTTTAATGGCATTAAATGACCATCTGCAAAAAATTTCTGAGGAAAACGAGCAATATGGTTGAAGGCTATAACAACTACGGTTTGGTTTGTCCGCCATATAACGGTAACCCATGTAATTTCAGAAGTTTGACATAGCTCATGAAAAAGCTTATAAAGAAAAGTGAGGTTCCTAATATTCGTTACTAGGATTTAAGGTGTATATCCAAAAATCACAAATGAATGATCAGGACATAGAAGCAGTCGAAGATATTGCAAACAATCTATTTCATCAAAACTATTGTTTGCAATTACGGATTTTGCATAAAAATACTAGCATATCCGATTGACATTGAGAGGAGTCAAAAACATGAAAGAAATCAAATCAGAACAGGAATTCAAAGACATCATCGCAAGCGAGGAGCCAGTAGTTGTTAAGTTCTTTACTACATGGTGTCCAGATTGTGTACGTATGGACAACTTTATCGGAGATGTAATGGAAGAGTTCAATAAGTTTGAATGGTATTCTATTAATAAAGATGAGTTCCCAAGTATCGCTGAAGAGTATCAAGTAATGGGTATTCCAAGTTTACTTGTATATCAAAATGGCGAGAAGCTAGGCCACTTACATAGTGCTAACGCAAAAACTGAAGAGCAAGTTACTGAGTTTTTAGAAGCATACTAAGATGAAAACCCTCTGAAAAATATTTTCTAGAGGGTTTTTATTTTTTCAAAAATCAGCTGTCAGAATTGAACATATTTGAACTCCCTTCTCCTCCCTTAAAAAATCGCGTTCATATCCTAACTTTGCACTTTACAACATATTTTTCCTTCACGAAACTTTGTTATCCCCTTCTTAAAAAGCTAAAAAACGTCAACAATGTTTGTATAGACCCACACGACTTTCGTTTGATACTCTATTTATAGAAAGAAATTCCTTGTAGAAAGGTGAGTGATTAAAATGGATACTCTTTCTCATAAAGAAGCTGATAAAGGTGCGATTGTCAGCATTATGGCCTACATATTTTTATCCTCTATGAAAATCATCATCAGTTATATTACCCTCTCTAGCGCATTACGTGCTGACGGTTTAAATAACTTAACGGATATCGGTGCTTCTTTAGCTATATTAATTGGTCTAAAAATCTCTCGGAAACCTCGTGATCCAGATCATCCTTATGGGCATTCGCGTGCAGAACAAATTGCATCACTTGTTGCTTCTTTTATTATGGCAACGGTCGGATTAGAAGTTGTTATTAGTGCCATTCAATCTTTTTTAAATCCGAAACAAGCTGCACCTAATGTACTTGCTGCATGGGTAGCTTTATTTTCTGCTGTCGTTATGTACTGTGTGTATTTGTATACGAAAAAGATTGCAGCACGAACAAGAAGTAAATCATTAGAAGCAGCTGCAAAGGATAATTTATCAGATGCCCTCGTAAGTATTGGTACAGTAGTAGGTATTGTCGGTTCGCAGTTCCAAATGCCTATTTTAGATCCTATTGCTGCTTTAATTGTCGGTCTTATTATTTGTAAAACTGCATGGGAGATTTTCGTAGAAGCTTCTCATATGTTAACGGATGGAATCGATCCAGATAAGATGGAAGAGTACGCTGATGCGATTGAACATATTGGTGGCGTGGAAAACATCGTAGATATTCGCGCTCGTATGTACGGGAATCAAACGTACGTTGATATTACAATCGAGGTAGATGCTCGTATGGATGTTGGAGAAAGTCACTGTATTACTGACAACATCGAGGCAATGCTTCGGAAAAAATTTGGCATTTATCATGCGCACATTCATGTTGAACCAATGGAAAAAGAACCTATTATGACATAGGTTCTTTTTTAATGAACGTTTTATGAAATATAACACATAAAACGAGCCAGCTACCGCCAGCTGCCCATCCTGCTAATATGTCAGATGGATAGTGAACGCCAAGATATATTCGGCTAACTGAAATAGATAATACAACAAAGCTCGCTATAAAAATAATCAACAATTTTTTATGCAACGTAATACGTTCTTCTGTAATCGTGACGTATGCAATAAATCCTAAAAAAGCAGTAGCATTCATCGTATGACCGCTCGGAAAACTATATCCAGTTGCAGTAACAAGCTGTGTTACATCAGGTCTTGCTCGCTCGTACCATAGTTTAAGCATACTGTTTAAATAACGAGATCCATAATAATTAATTGTTAGAAGTAAAGCACTAAGCAACTTTTTTCTAACGAGAAAATACATTACAAGAATAATGAGTAACGGAAAATATATTCTTTTGGAACCGATAAAAGACACCCAAGTAAAGTAGGCTGTCAAATAATCGTTTCGAAAACTTTGAATAAAATGTGCGACTATATTGTCAAATTTCTCAATACAAGCGGTATGATACGAAAGTGATAATACGACAAAACAAATGAGTAGCGTAAAACTTAACAAGTATAAATGTCGATATCGTTTC
The DNA here is from genome assembly GCF_051916145.1 of Bacillus cereus group sp. MYBK245-2. Taxonomy (NCBI): domain Bacteria; kingdom Bacillati; phylum Bacillota; class Bacilli; order Caryophanales; family Bacillaceae; genus Bacillus; species Bacillus cereus group sp. MYBK245-2. Next base: position 24,631 of record NZ_JBQAGB010000023.1, read on the forward strand.
ACATACATAACCTCACTATGCAAAAAAATGGAGCGGTTGTTTTAGTTTTCCTCTCCATTTCTTTTTTATGCATAGTTTATTAAAAAATATAATTGTTAATTGTTTCTTTCATCGTTGGAATATCTTCATTCGCTACTGTAAAGCGACTCACTTTCTCATCAAGATCAAGTGCTTCTGCAAATAAACCTGCTAATCCGCGAGATTTTCTGTCTACTTCCATAATAATCTCTAGGCGATCGTAAGCACTTGGTAAAATTAATAATTCTAGTTCATCTAATTTTCCATAATACTCTCCGGAAACAGGAACAAACTCAAATTCTTGTGCAAATGGAACTTGCTTACGTAATCGATACGGTAATTCTTCACATTCTATATGACGCGCTTTAAAACCTAATACCAACGCTTGCTAAAAACTTTTGAAACATGGATTCTCCATCCTTTCTAAAGCAAAAGCTACATCTTTTTTTAAATCTTGTACATTCTCATAGTACGGCGTTTTTATTTGTAACATACGCATCAACATTTCACGGTTGTAATTTTCCAAAGTTAATTCGTCATACCATGGCTTTTCATGTTTTTCATTAGATTCATAGCCTGCATATAATAAAAATAATGAGAAATGACCAAGCGCATAAAAATCGCTACGAAAGTGAACTTCTCGCATCAAAGCTTGTTCACCCTCATAAGTTGTAGCTCGTTCATCCCCCTCGCCTTTCAATTTCGCCAATCCAAAATCAATAATACTAATTTCGTTTTCTTTCATTAATATGTTTGGAATGCGTAAATCTCGGTGAATAATACCTTTACTATGAAAAACTGATACAATTTCTAATATTTCATATAAAATTTTAAAAACTTCACGTTCTGTATATACATGCCCATCCGAGAAAATATAATCCTCGAAATTTTTACCAGGCATATATTCCATCACAAAAAAGCTTTTTTTCTCCCATACGAAATGATCATATAAACTAGGAATTGCATGATGGTTTAATGTTTGTAAAATCATTTTCTCATGCTCAAATGATTTTCTACCGGACTCATATCTTTGTTTACTTTGTCTTAATTGTTTTAAGACTTTATATCTATTTATTTGTAAATCATTAACGACATATGTAACCCCATAACTGCCCATTCCAATTACTGATTCAATTTTATAACGTTCTGCGACAATTGTGTTTTTTCGTAGTGGTCTATCTAATAAAGCTAGTATACGACGCCATTTCATTAGCTACTTGAAAAGAAGCTACGGCTTTTACGTTTTCTTTTATAATGATGATGCCCATAACCAGATGAACGTCGTTTATAATCGCTACTTGAATAAGAGCGACCTCTATGGCGATAATCACTACTAGAATACGAACGATATTTTTTCTTTCCTAATAAAGAATCAATAATTTTTTTGAACATCCCTTCACCTCTTGAGTAAAATTTTCTTTTAATTATACCAACTATTGCTGGCTACATTTGTGACAAGTTTGTAAAGAGTAAAAAACGACGAGTTAGGCCCGTCGTTACTTTCACTCATCCTCTTCATCAAAAACTTCATCAATCATACATTTCTCTAATAAGTACTCGAATGTAATATCTGCAAGATCTTCAATTTCTTCTCGTTTTGGGACGTATCCTCTTTCAATTAGTTGCTCATAAAAAAACTCCGCAATCTCTTCCGTATCAATTACGACTTCAATTTCCTTCATGAGCATCACTCCTTTATTTCTGTTTTATGAAAAAATCTCAAAATTATGTATATGAGATTAGAAAAATAGTTTTTCTTTTTTTATAGGTCATATCCTTTGGACGAGATGCATACGATGGTAGTACAAGCTATCAAAAGGGGGAAATAATTATGGAATATCAATACGAGGTAACGCAAGAAGTAGGGCAAACAAAAGAAGAGTTCATGCATGAAGATCAATGGGCAGACTCTCTTATTAAATGGCTTTTTATTTTTTTAATAGTTGTAGGCATACCTTATACTGCATATGTTGTTGTTCAATTCATTCTCTCTTTCTAGTTAACTATTTTTTCTCTGTCAATTTAACTAAATAATTATGAACAACATCCATAACAATTTTGTATTCTTCATCTTTAAATGTATCAAATAACAATTGGTAATCGTTATAAATATCAAGTAATCCATCAATGATTTCTTGACGATTTGTCTTAACACTCACTTTTTTTGAGTTGTTAATTGACTTTAATTTTCCTAAATCTAATTTATTCATACCTGCTTTATCTTGTTTCATTTTCTTCAAAATTGCATTTGCCGTTTGAGCATTAGCAAGTAACGTTAAATCTGACTCATCCGCTTCTAACCATTCACCATCCGTAATTCGTGATAGTTCATATATTGTATCTTCCCATGCGTCATTTTTATATCTCCATACTTCTGTACGAAAACCAACAATTCGAAACACATCTTTATCGTATCCTGTTACTTGCACGAGATCACCAAATGTGAAATTATAGTTTAATTCAATCCACTCAGTTTCACCTTTTTTCATATCTTGCTCAGTAACATGCTGCAATGTTTGCTCTACGTAAAATCCATCATGATTATTGACTTCGTATACGTAAACTCCATCTAAAACCTTCATATTTGTGATTTTACCAACGGTTCCATATAGCGTAATCACGACTATGTCCCCTACGTTATATTTAGGTTGCTTTTTCCTTGCCATCTATATCTCTCCTTTTTTTGACGTCGTGATTTTGATAACAGTATATGCAACCTACATAAAAACGCTTATCACAGAAGCGTATATTCATAAATTTTTTCAATAAAAAATATCACCATATGAAAATTTATTTACAACGTAAAAAAAGCTAGCAAATAGACTAGCTTCACGTCAAAAAAGTTCATATAGTTTTTATCTATCTTGTATGTATAACTCCCACGCTTCATCAAATATAGACATACTTGCTAGCATTCCACTTAGCTCTAAGTATGAACTAATTTCATCGTAATCTTCAGATTGCTTCGGAAAACTTAAATCATCGTACATTGCCTCTGCTAAATTCGATATTTCATTACTAAATAAAGCTGCACGATGCTTCATCATATAGTGGTAAAATGTCTTTTTCAAAAATATTCCCTACCTTTCTAACTTGGGTACATTATACAAGGCAAAAAAGAAAAAAACCAGCATAAAAGCTGGTTAAAAGTCAAAATAATTTCTTTTTAATAGACGGGGTCTTCCCATTAATTCTTCATATGTTAGTTGTTTTGGTAAATCTTTCGTATAAATTAAAAACAATTGATCTTCTATTTCTTTCACTGTTTGATCTGATTGATAGTCCATACCACATGAGGAACAAGAAATGCATGGTGTCTCTTGGATTTCAATGGCTTTCGTACCATCTGGCAATTCCCAATATACAGTATTTAAGCTTTCTTTTGCTTCTGTACTGTCACACCACATACAATTCATACTGCATCACCCTCGGTTTTTTTGTCGTTTTCTTCTAATTTAGCCATTTGTGCTTGATATTTTTTATCTTTCAATTGGTCCCGCTTATCACGTTTATCTTTTAATGTTGCATGCGTTTCATTCTCTTCATAGTCTTTACGACGGTTCATACGCTGTAAGTCGTCTGGAACAAGGTTGAATTTCTTATCACTCATAAGGCCTGCGATACCAACATCTGAACGTTTTTCTTCGTAGTTTGGATAAATTTCTTTAAAGTACCCTTCTGCTCTTCCTGGAATGTAGCTTTCTGGCTCTGGATACGTTGTGATAACACCTTCAAAGTTACGAAGTACAACTTTATCTGCACTTTGCGAGATTAAATAGTTTGGTTGAAGCGCAATTTTACCGCCCCCTCCTGGTGCATCAACAACGAATGTTGGTACTGCATAACCAGACGTATGTCCGCGTAAACCTTCAATAATTTCAAGACCTTTAGAAACTGGTGCACGGAAATGACCAATACCTTCAGATAAGTCACATTGATAAATATAATATGGACGTACACGGATTTTTACTAAGTCATGCATTAGTTTTTTCATAATTGGAACGCTGTCATTAATACCAGCTAAAATTACTGCTTGGTTTCCGACTGGAACACCAGCATTCGCTAACATTTCACATGCTTTTTTCGATTCTTCAGTAATTTCAATAGATGTATTGAAATGTGTATTTAACCATACTGGATGATATTTTTTAATAATGTTACATAAGTTTTCTGTAATACGCTGAGGGAATACTACCGGCGCTCTCGTTCCGATACGAATAATCTCAACGTGCGGAATCTCTCGTAAATTTTTTAATACATATTCTAAAATTTTATCGTTAATAAGAAGACCATCACCACCAGAGATTAATACATCTCGTACTTGTGGTGTTTCACGAATGTAAGCAATTGCATCATCTAATTGTTTCTTCGGCACACCCATTCCAATTTGTCCACTAAAACGACGGCGTGTACAGTAACGACAATACATAGAACATTGATTCGTTACTAAGAATAGTACGCGGTCAGGATAACGATGTGTTAACCCTGGAACTGGTGAATCTTCATCTTCATGAAGCGGATCTTCTAAATCATATTTTGTTTTATATAACTCTTCCGAGATCGGTACAGATTGCATCCGAATCGGACAGCGTGGGTCATCAGGATTCATTAACCAAGCATAGTACGGTGTAATATTTAACGGGATCGTTTTCGTTGAAATTTTAACGCCCTCTTCTTCATCAGGTGTTAAGTTAATCACTTTCTTTAAGTCATCTAACGTTTTGATCGTATTCGTTAATTGCCAAACCCAATCATTCCATTGCTCTTCAGTAACATCTTTCCATAATTCGATATCCTTCCAGTGACGATTTGGTTTGTATACATCATGTAACATTGCTATTCCCCCTTTTTATACGCTCATCCTTTATATAAGCAATAGTTATGCCAACTTTACTTTATTGATAAGTAAATGTACGGATAACCCTATTATATAAGCGAAAAAAATATTTTTAAGCACTGTTTGAAATCCATACATACTATCATATTCATTACTTTTTATATATGTAAACGCTCTTTTATTGGTGCAAACACACAAAAACCGCCAATTATTCGGCGGTTTTGTCGTACTTACTCAGTTTATATTGAAGCGTCTGACGAGGGATACCTAACATTTTTGCAGCTTGTAATATATTCCCTTCTGTTTCAATTAACGCTTGATCTATTAATTCTTTTTCCGTTTGATGAAGTGCTTCTCTAAGAGGCAATATGCCCTTCTTCTTTGGAAAACTCTCTTTCCGAAATGTACGCGGTAAACAATTAGCTGTTAATGTATTCCCTTCTGCAATAATGACAGCATGTTCAATCGTATGTTTTAACTCCCGAACATTTCCAGGCCATTGGTAAGCTTGTAGTCTTTCTTTCGCTTCCTTATCCATTTGAAGTACACCTTTTTTATAACTTTTATTATATTCTTTCAAAAAATAAGACGCTAACAATAATACATCCTCCGTTCTTTCACGGAGCGGCGGAATATATAATGAAAAGACATTTAATCGATAGTATAAATCAGTGCGAATTTTATTCTCTTTTAAACATATTTCTGGTGGCTGATTCATTGCGGTAATAACGCGAACATCTACTTTTCTCGTCTTATTATCACCAATACGACGAATAACACCATCTTCTAATACACGTAGCATTTTCGCTTGTAAATCGAGTGGCATTGAATTCAGTTCATCTAAAAACAATGTCCCTCCATCTACAAGTTCAAATAAGCCCGCTCGTTCAATTGCCCCCGTATAACTACCTTTCGTCGTTCCAAACAATAAACTTTCTAATAGAGACTCTGGCAAAGCTGCACAGTTTTGTGCAATAAACGGCTTGTTCTTTCGCTTAGAGGCTTCATGAATCGCTTGTACAAATAACTCTTTCCCTGTTCCTGTTTCCCCATATATTAAAACATTCGCATCGGTTGGGGCTACTTTTTGTGCTAATTCTTTCGTCTGTTTAAACCGAGCATCATTCGTCACGATCGTTTCAAATGCAACATCCTTTTTGACCGCTTTTTTTCTAGATGACCGCTTTATTTTCGACTGCAAATCGACTATTGTATCGGTAAGTTTTTGTACTGTGGAATAATCTTTTGCAATTTCAACAGCTCCAGCAATATTTCCATCTATGAAAATAGGTAACGTCGTATTTACTGTACAAATGTCTTCCCCATTTAAGTTTTGATAATGCTGCACTTGATGAACGATTGGTTTTTTTGTATCTAATACTTTCATCAACGTACTTGTTTCCCTAGATAAAGAAGGAAACGCTTCTAACAAATGTTTACCTAACACTTTTTCAATTTTTGATCCATCGTGTTTTGCAGCTACAGTATTATAGAAAATTGTAATACCATTTTCATCTACTGCGTGTATAGCCTCATCAATACTGCCCAAAATCGCCTCAATGACTTCTTGTGTCGAAACTGCTAGCAATGTCATCCCCCCTCTTGCCGAAAATCCAGCAAATACTATGCCGAATTTCCGGCACACCTATGTGCGATTATAAGCATGACGATTCCGTTCTATTTTTATAACGTACTATTTAGACAAATCTTTTACCCATATATTCATATCTTCTAGCTTATCAAAAATGTAGCAATTGTTCGCCAATCTTCCTGTATACGTATAGCCTAACTGATGAAAGGCTGCATTCATTCCGAAAGAAAGCGATCGAGCAATTGTATAAGAACAGAAAATCGATTTTTCTTGAAGTTCTTCTTCTAACTTAATTAATAAACTTTTCATAAACCCATGTTTACGATATTCGGGTAAGGTCGCACAATTCGTTAATTCTGCATTTCCTTCTTTTATATTCATTTCTGCAGACGCTGTACTAATTATTTTCCCCTCGAATTCATACACATAGTAAATTGTATCGTCTTCTTTCATCGTTTGTTTTACATAACTCGCTTCGTTTAAAGGAGTCGGATACACTTCAAATACTTCTCCAAAGACAGCTGCTAATTCTTCTGCGTCCTCTTCTGTCGCTTTTCTTAATAGGAATTTTTCCGGAACTATTTTTTCCTTTACTTCTTTTGCTTTTACACCGCTTAAAATAGTATCTTCCTCAGCCCAATGAATACTATTTCGTCTTTCATCATTATTAAATTTCACGAAGAAGTATGCATCGTGACCTTGAAAATAATGTGGTATTGTTGCTTCTAATAAAAAACCGAAAGAGAGCCATGTTGAAACATGCTCTCCCTTTCCTTTAACAATACATTTAGTGAAAGAATGTTTCTCTGCTAATTCGTCAATTGTTTGGATGATTCTCTCAATATTTCCTGTGTAGTGGTCTACTCGAATACGTTTATTAAAATAGTCCAAAACGCCTTCTACTGTATGGCCATTCGTCTGTTCTCTAAAAGATTCATAGTATTTCATTTTTTCACCTCACACCAATCTAGTAATGTACATGCAATAATTTTTGCGGCAGCTATCATTTTATCAACTTCTATATATTCGTTTGGATAATGCGCTACTTTCGTTTCTCCTGGGCCAAATACTATCGTTGGTACACCGGCGATTTGTGTAAATAAGCCTCCATCAGTCCCCCACGGAGATGCTTCAATAATCGGTTTATTCCCTTCGATTTCAACGAAGTTATGCTCGAGCGTTGTAATTAACTCATGATTTTCTTCTAGTTCACCTGGAACCCATCTTGCTCCAAACCATTCCACTTCTACAGGATTTTCAACAAACCAATTGTTCACATCATTTAATTCAGCGATCCAATTCTCGAACTCTTCTTTTGCTGCCTCTATAGTCTCATTCGGCGCAATACCGCATCTTCCTTCTAAAATTAACGAATCAGGAACAGAACTTGGCCAGCTACCGCCTTCAATTTTCCCAATATTAATTGGAATTGGGATCGGGATTCCTTTAAATAATGGATCTGTAATTCGGTCATTTCTCTTCTCTTCCAGCTTTCTCAAATGATCTACAACAAACATACTTTTTTCAATTGCACTTACTCCTTCATAACGCGTCCCACCGTGTGCTGCTTTCCCTTTCACATGTAGACGAAACCACATGGATCCTTGTTGTTTCGGGAAAAACTTCATATTTGTTGGCTCCGGAATAATAACACCATCTGCTTTATATCCTCGTAATATAGTTGCTAATGTTCCTGCTCCGCCGCTTTCTTCTTCTATTACACTTTGAAAATAAATATCTCCTTTTAATTCAATACGAGATTCAATAATTGCTTCCATCGCAAGCATTAATGCGACATTGCCGCCCTTCATATCTGTTGTTCCACGACCATATATACGATTTCCTATTTTCTCACCACTATAAGGATGATGATCCCACTGATTCACATCTCCTTCTGGTACGACATCAATATGCCCATTTAATATCATAGATTTCCCGTCGCCGCTTCCTTTAAGGGTTGCCACAATGTTCGGGCTATCTGAAAAACTTGTACGCGGTGATACAAAATAAGGATGATCTTTCATTTTAGAAAATGATGGCTCCCATATATCAAGATCTAAACCTAGCTCACGTAATTTTTCAATTACAATTGCCTGCGCACCACTTTCCTCACCAGATACGCTCTTTTCTTGAATTAATCGTTTTAAAAATTTTACGCTTTCTTCTTCATGACTCTCAATATAATCACAAACTTGTTTTTTTAATTGCTCCATATATTACATCTCCCCTCATTCAATTACTAGTAAATTAGAACCAATTTTAAAATTTGCTTCTGTATGTTGTTTTATATCTTCTACTGTGTATGGGCTCATTAATTCTTGCAAAATAAGTCCATCCTGCGTCACTTCCATTACTGCCATATCCGTAATAATTAAATCTACACATTTTTTTGAAGTTAATGGTAATGTACACTCCGAAACAATTTTTGCATTTCCATATTTATCGACATGATTCATCACAACAACGACCCGCTTCGCTTTTTGAGCTAAATCCATTGCTCCTCCAATACCTGGAACGCGTTTCCCTGGAACAATCCAGTTTGCTAAATCACCATTCTCACTTACTTGTAATGAACCAAGAATCGTTATATCTAGTAAACCTTTTCGAATCATCCCAAACGCTGTGCAACTATCAAAATAACTTGCTCCTGTAATAAGAGAAGTTGGCAAACCTGCTGCGTTACATAAATTTTCGTCTTCATTTCCTTTACTTGGCGTAGGTCCCATACCTACAATTCCATTTTCTGCATGAAACATAACGTTTATATCGTCAGGCAAATGATTCGGTACAAGCGATGGTATACCAATTCCCAAATTTACAATCATACCATTTTGTATTTCTTTCGCCGCACGTCTAGCAATCTTATCTCTCACTTCTACGCCCATACCCATTTCCAATTCACTCCTTCCGACGGTACGATATAATTTACAAATACTCCTGGGACAACAATTTCTTCTGGATCTAAACTTCCAAGTGGAACAATTTCTTCTGCTTCTACAATCGTTATATCCCCGGCCATAGCTACGTGAGGGTTCATGTTACGAGCGCTCTTATCAAACACAAGGTTACCGAATGGATCCGCCTTTTTCGCGTATACAATCGCAACCTCAGCAGTTAATGCTGTTTCAACTAAATATGTTTTACCATTCATTTCAACAGTACGTTTTCCTTCTTCTACAATCGTATCAACACCTACATCAACTAATACGCCACCAAGTCCTACACCACCAGCGCGAATACGCTCTGCTAATGTTCCTTGAGGAGAAAACTCAATTTGTAACCTTCCTTCGTTTAACTGTCTTCCTGCATTTGGATTTGATCCAATATGAGAAGTAATTAATGATTTTACTCTTTCATTCGTAACGAGACGACCGATTCCTACATCAGGAAATCCTGTATCATTTCCAATCAAATTTAAATTTGTAACTCCTTTTTCTAAAATCGCCTGTATTAAAGATGGAGGGGATCCAATCCCCCCAAATCCCCCAAACATTAATGTCATATCATCGTGGAATAAAGAAATTACTTCCTCTATCTCTTTTAATTTACTGAATGTATTCGTAATAGTTGTCATGCGATACTATGCCCTCCTTTTTGCATCATTTCTTCAACACTTTTTGCAAAAATTGAAAGTAATTCATCTAACTCGGAATATGTAGTTGTCATTGGCGGTGCTACAAGCAGTGCACTATCTTCTTTTCCTGCTTGCCCTGAAACAGCTTGGTATAAAAGAAGACCATTTTTAGCTGCAACCGAAATAAGTTCCGACGCTTTTGTAAACGGTTGCAATTCTACTCCAATTAGCAACCCTTTTCCGCGCACATCAGCAATGATTGTCGATTGTTGCTGAACTTTCTGTAATCCTTTTATTAAATACTCTCCCTTTTCAGCTGTTTTTTCAGGTAGATTATGTTTCTCCATATATTCAATAACAGCTAGAGCTGTTGCTGCAGATAATGGATTTGCACTTAACGTATGCCCACTCATAACAGAACGCGATCCTCGTAAAATTGGCTCCATTACACGGTCACTTACAACCGTCGCTGCCATCGGTGTGTATCCAGCTCCTAAACCTTTACCAAGGGTCATAATATCCGGTTCTACACCCCAATGCTCCATCGCAAACCATGCGCCAGTACGACCAAGCCCAGTCATTACTTCATCAGCAATAAATAAAATATCGTAATGACTACAAATATCTTTAATAACTTTATAATATTCTTTCGGCGGAACGACTGCGCCTCCAGCTGCTCCGATAATCGGTTCAGCGATAAAAGCTGCGATATGTTCTGCACCAATTCTTTCGATTGATCTTTCTAGTTCAGTCGCACAAGCAAGCTGACAAGTTGGATATACTTTTTGCACCGGACATCTAAAACAATATGGAGCTGGAATAGTTGGATAATCTTCTAAAATTGACACGAAACGTTGTCTACGCAGTGGATGCCCAGACATTGATAAGGCGCCCATCGTAATACCGTGATAACTCATCCATCGTGACAAAATTTTATGTTTCCCTTGAATACCTCGCTCTTGAAAATGTTGAATTGCAATTTTCATAGCTGTTTCATTTGCTTCCGTACCACTATTTACAAAAAAGCTCCAGTTCAAATCTCCTACACTTAAATCGCTTAGTTTCTTAGCTAATTTTTCAGCTGGTTCACTCGTAAACTGTGATCTATAAACGAAAGCAATCTCCTCAGCTTGCTTTTTGATAACGTCCGCAATCTCCTTTACGCCATGCCCAATACCTGCCGTAATTGCTCCTGACGAGCCATCAAAATATTTATTTCCGTTTTGATCATACAAATACACACCTTTTCCATGTGAAATCATTGGATACGGCTGACCAACAAGTGGTTTAATTAAGTAATCGCGCATAGCGCTCCCCCATTTCTCCAATTTGTATATATATATGAAGAAAATTGACGTTTCTTTCATAAAAAAGAACCCTCTGCGAAAGCAGTGAATTTATCAAAAAACTATTATAAAATATACAAATGAGTGCTAAATATCAATTTAAAAACAGAAAATTCAGAACTTAAATTAAAGACCAACCCTTATCTATACGCTCAAATAACCCTCCCTTATATAAAATTAACGCTTCACTAAATATTTTTCCAACATAATGTCAGCTTCCCTCAAATGCCGACATTGTGTAAACTTCGACGAAACTCCCTTTAAACTCCTTCCTGTTCTCCTACTTTATATTGCATATTTTCAAACAAATCTCGACAATTAATCCTACTAAATGCATAGCAATTATTTTTATAGAACCCAATATTTCACATACATTCTCCTCCATTTATACAATAAAGTGAAACTTTAATCAGCCCTCACCAATCGGACTTTTATGGGCAGCCCGCCCCCCACCTAACTTCTTTGTTTTCGCTGAATTTTGAGATGGGGGTCTTACTGCCCATTAAAATCGGATAAAAAAAGAACCGATTAACCACATTAATCAGTTCGGCACGACGCTCTTTTATTAGTTAATACCGTCACTTGCTAACGTAAATAGAAACAATAGTATTACAAAATCACAATTCATCCTACAGTATAAAGCACAACACCGTCCATAACTCCATTCACAATTCCTTGCGGGATATCCCCATCCCAAGGTTTCATTCCTTTCCTTAATTTCAAACTACCTTTCCTTTATAATTTATGTAGGACAATTATTACTTTGTATGTGTATTTGCCCATAATTTAAAAAATCCCTAGTTTCCTAAGGGTTTCAGGACATGGTTTCGACATGTCACGTATTATGCTCTCAAATTTTTCATTTCGAAATATACACTTCCTCAGCCAATATGGATGATATATTTTTGTATCCTCTAGAAAATTATAACTCTCGTTCACCTAACCTTAACTTATCCTTAAAAAATACTTATTATTAATTTTCAACCTTTCTCTTTTAAAAAACAATTTTTTTCGCATAACCTCATTCTTGCTAAGCATATAGTTTTAATGATGACAAAGGAGGAATGTTCATGTCTCAATCTGAAATCGAAAAATATGGACAAGAAGCTGCACGTTACGAACAGCTCGCTCGTTACTATCAATTTCATAATCCAAAAAAATATGCAGAACTATATATGAAATATTATGATGCGCTTACGAATCTTGTACAGGCATACGAAAAAAGAGATTCACAAGAAGCTGCTTTACCATCGCACATAAGATTTTTTCACTCTGCTTCAAATACACCTGCCGTTGACATTTTAGTAAACGGGCAAAAGGTAATTAAAAATATTTCATTTAAACAATTTAGTCCCTATTTAACATTAGTACAAGGTAAGTACCGAATAGATATTGTTCCTGTCGGAAATGAAACGCCCATCTTTTCAGCTTTAGTACCAATAATGGGAAATCACACTTATACTTTTGCTGCAATAAATAGTGATAATCATCTACAATTACAACCTATGCTTGATAATACTCATTTACCAGCAGGCCAGGCAAAAATACGCTTTGCGCACTTTTCTCCCGATACCCCTGTTGTAAATGTAAGTTTAAAAGGTGGCGATCATTTATTTGAAAATGTACTCTTTAAACAAATAACAGATTTTTTAGAAGTTAGCCCTGGTACAGCGGATATAGAAGTTTCACTCGCAGATCATCAAAGTGTCTTACTAACTATACCGGATTTCAAAGTCGAACCGAACATTATTTATACAATTTCAATTTTAGGTTATTCAACGAAAGATCCTAAATTAGAAGCCGTTATACTTACGAATTAAAACAGTCTACACCATTCATTTGGTGTAGACTGTTTATTTTTGAAATGCAATTTGAAATTCTGTCCAATCATTATCTGAACGACACATGATGGACCCATTATGCTTTTCTACAATTTGTTTACATACAAATAACCCAATACCAGTTCCTAACTTTTTAGTAGTTACAAATGGTTCAAAAATCGTTTCTACATTTTCAGCTGGAATCATTGGCCCGTTATTTTTTATTACAATCCGAATCGATTGATCTTCTTCAAATACATCAATGATAATTTTTCGTTCTTCTTTCATTGATTCAAGAGCGTCAATTGAGTTCATTAATATATTTAAAAATACTTGTCTCACTTCACTCCGATAACCAGTAAGCGGAATTGGATATGGCAAATTCTTTTCAATAGAAACATTTGCATTGACCAAACTTGGATATAAGAACTGTATAATGTCTTGAAACAAATCATTTAGCCAAAACCGTTCAGATTCAGTCCACATTTCTTTTTTCGATACGAGTAAAAATTGCGAAATGCGAAAATTTAATTGGTCTAATTCATGAGAAATAATATCTAAATACGATAAACTAGGATGGTCTGCCTTTAATAATTTGACAAACCCCATAATGGAAGTAAGTGGATTACGAAATTCATGTACAAAACTAGCTGACATTTGCCCTAAAATCGTCAGCCTTTCTTTATGTGTTTCGTTAATATATTGCTGTTTTTCCTCTAAATTTCTTGATATAATTTCCGAGTATTTTAAAACAGTGTAATAAATTAATTTGTCAAAACAAGTATGTATTTGGGCCATAATTGGTTTCAATTCACGTGCACTAACATCTAATTCACACATCGCTTCGAAAAGCTCATTTCTTCCCACATTTGCATTATAAACAAAATCACCTATATTCGCATCTGCTCCTGCACGTTCAATAGCAATTTTCTCGCATAATGGCTGAAGATAATTTATATCTTTTTCTTCCATAGTAAGTTCAATAATAAACTCTAATAAATCCTCTCCATTTTGAACTGCTTCTAGTCTAAATGGATCTTTATCGGAAATTATCATTTTGTTTTTCCAGTTCTCAACGAATTGGTGCCTGTTGTTTTTCAAGTGCGAACAAAATACTTCTTTAATATCCTTATCGATTGGAAAAACCTCCATTCCTCCATTCCTCCATTTCCATGCGACGAACACCCTTTATATTTTGAATATTAACACAAAAAACATGATTCGTTAATAGATTATTGTCACATTTTGTTAATATGTGTTGATAAAATTTTTATAACTTTATTAATTGTTTAGATTGTTACATTCCATTTTCCTTCCTTTCATTCAAATTTTTTATATTCGATGCGACTTTTTTTGCATCCTGCTTCATTCTTTCGTACAATAGAAAAGGAAAGGTGTGAAAAATATGGTAAATAAAAATGTGGAAGATTATCTCCAAGAAGGCATTTACGGCCAAAAGCAAAACAAACCAGAAGAACGTAATATGTATTTAACTACATTACGTGAGCGTGTAGAAATCGCTTTAACTATCGGTCAAGTAATGCAAAGTAATGTATATTCTGAAGTAGCTAGTAGCATGCGCTCTTCTCAATCATTACAAATATTCCTAAATGGTGGCATTGCTTACCCACATTTATCAAAATACATTAAATTAGCGAATGAAAAAAATGTTCCTTTTACAATTGTTCAAAATAAAGGTATAGAAACACCAATCGGTTTAGTATTATCTCATAGCACTGCTGTCGACAAAGAACAAATTTATGTAGAAGATGCTATTTTCAAACAAGAAATGAAGTAAAAGGTACACTTGATTAAATGAAATCATTCTAAGAAACGTCAAATAAACAAAAAAACGAGTATGGAATCGTAAACAGTTCCTACTCGTTTTTTTGCGATGTTTAAGTTCTAGTTACTTTATTTTTTAATACACACTAATTTCATTTCTGTCATTTCTTCGATTGCATATTTAATTCCTTCACGCCCCGTACCACTTTCTTTCACACCACCGTAAGGCATATGGTCTACTCTGAACGTTGGAATATCATTTATCATGACACCACCAACTTCTAATTCATCAATTGCACGCATTGCTTTAAACAAATTATTTGTAAATACGCCTGCTTGTAGACCGTAACGCGAATGATTTACTTGCTCTATGGCCTCATCAAATTCTTTAAATGTATTTACTGTCATAAGTGGACCGAATACTTCTTGGCACTGTACAGATACATGCTCTGGAACATTCGTTAATACAGTTGGTTTAAAAATCCTTTCATCACGTTTGTTACCACCATACAAAACGCTCGCTCCTTCTTTAACTGCTTCTTGCACCCAGTTATCGATACGCTCGACATCTTTTTTCGAAATTAAAGCTGATACATCCGTTTCCTCAAGCAACGGATCACCAACAACAACTGTTTCCATCGCTTTCTGTAACTTAGATAAAAATTCATCCATTCTCTCTTCATGTACAAAAACACGTTGTACCGAAATACAAACTTGTCCATTATTAACAAATGCTCCCCATTTTACTCGTTCAATTAATTCATCTGTTAATTCAACATCTTCATCAATAATAACAGCAGCATTCGATCCTAGTTCTAACGTAACTCGCTTTAACCCAGCCTTTGCCTTAATTCCAAGTCCAACTTTCGGACTTCCCGTAAAAGTAATGGAAGCAACATCATCATTTGTAACTATTGCTTCTCCTACAGTTGAACCAGGACCAGAAATAATATTTAAAGCCCCTTTTGGCAATCCTGCTTCTTCAAATAGTTCAACTAATGCATAAGATGATAGAGGCGTTTGATCAGCTGGTTTTAACACAACTGTATTTCCAGCAGCAATTGCAGGGCCCACTTTATGTGCCACTAAATTTAATGGAAAATTAAATGGTGTAATAGCTCCTATAACCCCAATCGGTTTTCGTATTGTGTATGCAATGCGCCCATCTGCACCAGGTGCTGCATCAAGTGGCAGTGTCTCACCGTATATACGCTTCGCTTCTTCAGCTGCAAATTTGTATGTCTGAACGGTACGATCTACTTCTCCCCTTGCAGCACGTATTGGTTTTGCAGCCTCTTTTGCAATAATCTCTGCAAATTCTTCTCTTCTTTCATCCATTTTTTGTGCGACTTTCTCTAAAATAGTCGCACGATCATATGCAGATAATCTATTCATTTCTTTCATTGCATTCTTTGCAGCAATAACAGCCTCTTTTACATCTTCTTCCGTTCCTTGCGCGATTTCCGCTAATGTTTCTTCAGAATATGGTGCATATAATGGTTTATACGTATTTACAGACTTCCAATCTCCATTTATATATAAATGCTTTTTCATAATTCTTCCCCTTTCAAATATATGTATACAACAATACTTCACCTAGTGAAAGGTCTGACTTATGTCATTGTAACATAGCCCTTATTCTGCAAAAAACATTATGCTCAAAAAAACTCTGCCATCTAGCAGAGTCTACGAACTAATTTGTTCTTGCAATGAAATTTGTTTTTCATCTTCTAAAATAACAATTGATTCTACAGTTTTTGTAACTTCTAGTCTCTTTATATAGTGTCCATCTAATTCTTTTACGCAAAACTTATAATTTTCGATTTCAATGAAATCCTCTTCAGCAATTTCTATATTCTTCGTTAAAATCCATCCACCTATTGTGTCAACACCATTATCATCAATCGTTAAACCTAATAACGTATTTACTTCACTAACAAGTACTTTTCCCTCTAGTATTGTTTTCGTTTCACTAACTTGTTGGATTTCTGGCTGTTCATCTGTATCAAACTCATCTTGAATATCTCCAACTATTTCTTCTAAAATGTCTTCAACAGTAACAAGTCCAGACGTACCACCATATTCATCTATCAATATAGCAATATGTGTTCTTTCTTTTTGCATTTTTAAAAATAAGTCGTGTATTGGGATGGAGTCGATAACTAAAATAATCGGCCTAATATATTGCTCTACTTTCTTATTACTAACCGCATTATGCTGCACAAAATCTGTGAAAATATCTTTAAAATTCACAAAGCCTATTACGTGATCTTTGTCGCCATCAACAACTGGATATCTCGTATATTTTTCCCGAGACATTTTTTGCAACGCTTCTTCAGCAGGCATTTCTTTACTTATAATATGCATCTCAGTTCGGGGTACCATTATCTCTTTTGCTATACGATCATCAAATTCAAAGATTTTATTTACATATTTATATTCAGACTGATTAATCTCTCCGTTTTTGTAACTTTCTGAAACTAATAACCGTAATTCTTCTTCTGAATGAATTTCATCGTGCCCTTTCGGTGGTTTCAGCCCTAGCAACTTCATAATTATTCGGGCTGATCCATTTAATAGCCAAATAAAAGGAAACGCCATACGATAAAAGAAAGTTAACGGTTTAGCAACAAATAAACTCACCTGTTCAGCTTTTTGAATCGCAAATGTTTTTGGAGCCAATTCCCCTATTACAACATGTAAAAATGTAATAAACAAAAACACTAAAATTACAGCAAAAATATCTGCTAGTTGAGTAGAAATGTTCAAATTCACAAAAAATGTGTCAAACATTTGCTTTAACGCAGGTTTACCGAACCACCCAATTCCCAGTGCTGTAACTGTTATTCCTAGCTGACAAGCAGATAAATATTCGTCTAAGTTTGTAATGACTGTTTTGACAGATGTTGCGCGATTATTTCCTTCTGCAATTAAATAGTCAATTCTTGAACTTCGCACTTTAACAATTGCAAATTCTGCTGCAACGAAAAATGCCGTTAAGGCAATTAAAACAATCACTATACTTATACTATATATGTCCAAATACTTTTCCTTACTTACATTGTAAGCAAGGAAGCCACCTCCTACTTAATTTTATTCAAGTGAAGTAAGCATTCTAATACTCTAACAAAATTCTACATTAGCAACCACCTTTTTATATATTATATGCATACATAAAAAAGATATTTATCATTATGATAATCTAATTCATTTCCCTCAGTCAAATGATTCTAAATTTTAAGATAAAAACTTTTATATTCACGATATATTCTTCCTAACTTCATTTCGTGAAAAAACACTTTCTTTGCCGATTCCACACTTCTTTTGTCACACTGGAAGGGAACTTACTTCATAGATCGAAATCATTCAACAGGATATATATAGGAGGGATTATTTTGGAATATAAAACACCATTTATCGCAAAAAAATTAGGTGTTAGCCCAAAGGCTGTTGTCCGGATTGCACAACAATTAAATCTTACTATAGAAAAAAATAAATATGGTCACTTTATTTTTACACAAGATGATTTAGACCAAATGTTAGAATACCATCTTTCACTAATAGAGAAGTCCCAAAACACTCACCCTACTCAAAAAACATCATCAAATGATGTTGAAGAATTGAAAACTCAAGTAAATACAATTGTTCAAAACATATCATCACATGATTTTGAGCAATTAACCGCTCAATTAAACACAATTACGAGAAGACTAGATCGAATGGAAGAACAAATGCAAGATAAGGCAAATGATGTTGTTACGTACCAACTTTTACAACATCGCCGTGAAATGGAGGAAATGTTAGAGCGAATTCAAAAACTAGAAGCTACCCTCAAGAAAGAAGAACCAATCTATATTACTCCCGATACAAAGCCAATATATGAACGTGAAAAGAAACCGAAGCGCCGTAAAATGATTTTTAGTATATTTGGATTATAATTTTTAGACCCTTATTAAAATAATAAGGGTCTTTTTCATGAAGAATGATTTCATTTTAAAATCGCATTCTCTTTATTATACATATTCATTTCGTTTTATTTGGTTAACATAATATTCTTACTGTATTCTGCGATTAATGCCTGTGCATGGGCATTTCCTTGAATTACATCTCGAAATTCTTTTAAAGAATACAAATGCGTAGCCCCTTTTCGGGCATGAATTCGTACTGGTACACCTTGTAAAGTATCATGAAATTGAAATGGCTTATCTATCGGTTCAATTGGGAAACCGAGTGTTAATAAATACATATACATTCTTTTTGTAACCGCTGCAATATACCATTCTGCTTTCGTTTCTAATGCATGCATAAATAAAATAGCTGTTAGTCTTTTGAAGTGTCCTCTCCCACGAGACGTTTTCGCGATACTTAACTTGCCTATTTCATATACATTTTGCAAATCTTTCACTAAATCATTTTTAGAAAACGGATAGAAAAACTCAGAATTTGATTGTTCTGGTACCGTATACTTAATACATTCTACTGTACCGATATGATGTTCATCTTCTATTAATAAAAATCGTGATGGATTTAAATTACGTTCTACGAACATTAAGTTTCTTTCTTCACAAAAATCTCCCCACAGTTGCTCGAACCAAAAATGTTCTTCCTTTGTTTGAACACGCTGGAACATATTTCCCCGCCTTTCCCATCGCCGCTCTGTTTTTGATAACGCTTTCACTATCTATCATATAAGAACAAATCTTCGTATGCAACTAAAAACATTTACGCCTTATTATATTCTGCAAAATAAATTAAATTCCATCATAATCGCCTTTTATCCCTCATGTACCGTTCTTCTCAAAATATATTTCTATCACTTGCAAATTCATATCATATGAAGCTGTCTCCCATACTGCATATAATTCTTCTTAATCTAAAAAAATCCTTTATAAAAAAGGATTTCTTTTACTTCTTCATGCTTTTTAACCACTTCTCAAAAATTTGTACCATTCCATGTTTTCCCGCTAATTTCTCTTCTCCTTGTTTCGTTTTATATGGGTATAATTGCAAGAAAACACCGCATCCAGACTCAATTTTTTTACTATGCATATGACTTCCTGGGTATACACAAATGACTTCATAAATGGCCCTTCGATGATAGATTCGCTTTCCATCCTGTTCTTCTACAAATTTTATAGACCAGTACTTATACATTTGCTCAGTTGCTTTCGTATTCCCAACGTGCTGAAAAATATTGTACATTGGGCTATACTTCACTTCAATAATAATAGAAGATTGATATACGTATTTCTCTTCCTCCTTTACATAACAGTCTAATCGAATATCTGGCTTCTTCGTGTCTTCTCCATTATAAAAATTACTCCCTTTACTTAATGCAATAAGAGGATGTGTTTCAATTAAATCATTAAATGCGACATGGACTTTCATATCATCTCGATGTAAAACTACTGTCGTTCCATCTTGTAATCCATCTACATAAAAATGTTCTTGTATTTGTTCACGAATGGAATTTCTAGCTTCAAAACCAATTTGCTCTAACATGGAAATAACGATAAAGAAAGCGTAATATTCATACACTAAAAAAGTTGGTTTATAAACAAATAATAAAGATGGAGATTGATCTGTATATTGTGGAAGTAAATCTAAATGCTGTAGTAATTGTTGATGTGGTATCGGTAAATTATGTGAGTTCATCTTACCCGTTTCAGAAACTTCTCTCCAAAATGGAGAATACATTAAAGTTTGAAAGTATTGTACACTATCATGTACAAAATGCGCTAAAATTTTATATTCTTGTATCTTCATAGAACTTTTTCGTAAATCCGCCTCTTTTAGTAAATGTATATTTTTATATTTTTGTTTCTCTCTATCGGTCACTGATCCATTACGCTCAATTGTTTGTATAATCGTTTTTACAGCTTGAAATTCTTCTGATTTCTTCTTTTTTTCTCTTTCTAATATTTCAATTGTTTGACGCAAAAAATTTTCCGCTTCAAGTAAATAAAGATAAAATTGCATCGCTTTAAATTTAAGAAATGCATTTTCCATACTATTTTTTTGTTCGATAAACTTACGATTATAATATTTTGCATACGGTTTTCTTTCCGCCACTACCGCTCCTTTCCTCGTTGCTTTCCGCTCCTTTTCTTCCCATTTATATTCATGTATAAATTTTGAACTCGATTCTATTTTCTTAAAAATTTGCTTTATCTTTTTCATTTTTTGCGGCAACTTTCTAAGTAACACTAAATAAGAAGAATCTTCAATATCGCTAAGTGCAGAGAAAGTCTTTTTATAATAACCTCTATCTAAAATCAACTCATTTAAAATCGACTTCACATAGTTTTGAATCATTTCAAATTGATCATCAAAAAAATTTTTGGGGACGACTTGAAAAGCGCCATAATACGTTCGATCTTCTATATTCACTTCAAAATGATATAAACCACAACGCCATGGATAAAAGAATTCCGTTTTTCCATGTTCATATATTAATACCTTTTGTTTTTGGTCATTTATTTCATATTTTGTCTCTTTTATATTCTTCTGTCCCTCATAGACTTTATTCCATATAAAAGTAATATTCATTGGATTTTCATAATGGTATTGCAATCTAATTGGTTTTAATTCTTGCACTTTATAAATACATTGAGCTAATGCTGTTGCAGAGGTACAAAGACGATTTAATAAAATATATTCTCCTTTTGACTCCGTTCCAATAATTAACTTTAATACAAAAGGAAGCGTTTCTTTCGTATCAACGATTTCTGTTTCGTATCGTCCATCATTTTGCATAACCATACAACTCCAGTTCTCTACGCTTTTCTCTTATATATGCTAAAGAGTGTTCAAATGTAGATACTCTGTTTGCAAGTGGAGATTGCAAAAGAGGTACTAATGTTGCCCCCCTTTTTACTTCCTCTGAAAGTAAAGACCCAACCATCATTTCAGTCCCTCTTATTTTCGTCAATACACGTTGCTTTATTTGTAAATCAAATCCTTCCTCTCTACTAATCATATAAGAATGATTATTTTGGAACGGTATATTTTGCAAATAAGTAGCAATTGCATTTGCACATCGAAAAGAAATTCCCTTTGACGTATCGTGTGATGACAATACACCATGTAACTTATCTAATAGCTCTAACTCTTCTTCAGAAAACACCTCAATCATCGTTTTATTCCTGACCCAATTTATGCGAAATTCTCCTGCAGTTACTTTCAGAGGTGGTTGTAATACAACTTTCTCTTGCTCCATACACATCTCACAAAACGGAATCTTTCGTAAAGTTATTACATTCGTCCGATCTAATAATCGATCTGAGAGTTCCTTCGTCGTTTCATCAAAATTCACAGTACCAACAAATATAATATTTTCTCCAATTTCAATTGTTGGCGGAATTGGATTTTCTTTTTCTTGCACACCTTCATATAAATTTAAAATACGATTTTGCTTTTCAAGTTGAAGAACAGATAGAAATGGAGTAAACCAATGCTCAATATGTGACATATTCATTTCATCAAAAACGATTATATACAGCTGATTTTGATTTTCTTTTGCCTTCATTAACGCCCTAACTAATTTTGTTTCACTTTCAATAAAAGTACCATTTGGGTGAAGGTAACCAAGTAAATCATGTGGTTCTTGATATGATGGTGAAATCGGGATCCAAACCAATTCTTCCCCGTATTGTAATCCAAGTGCTTCTGCATAAGCTTGCACAAAACTTGATTTTCCAGCGCCTGGTATACCACCCAGAATCGTCAACATATTTGTTTTTGTACTTATATGAAAGTTATAAATATCTGTTTCATCCAAATATAGCCCTTTATTACGTACAAAACTTTTCACATACTGTAAAAAGACGGATTCACGCTCATCCCATTCCCATTCATCCTTTTGCACTTTTATTTCCTCTACCTCTACAAGCTTACCTTCTTCAGTTATTCGTTTTTTTAATTGCTCATACACATGATTGCTTACAAAATATAATTGATCTTCTACCGCTATTTCTACATACTTCATCCAGTCATTAAGTTCTATATACTTACATTCCCGCTGCTGTTCAAAATATGCGATTGAACTAATTGACGATGACTTTAAAGATATATTTCCATATAACCTTCCCTCATGCCACAATAACTCAGGAGGCTCAAAGTCTTTCGGATATTTTGGCATTAGAAATGACAAATAACCATTACTAAGTTTTCTTTCTAAAGACTCTCCCTTTTTATAATCGGAAACTTTAGGTACTGGAATCATTTTATAACCGTTTGCTATTTCTCGCGCTTCTTCTGTACAAATTAACTCCACGTATATATGTCCTCTTTCATAATAGAGACGAAACATAATCAATTGCTTTTCTAGTTTTCTTTTCTTTAATTCCAAAAAGACTTTTTCATTCTTTTTATTGCTACATAAACCTTCAAATACATATGGTTCATTTTTCAATTGCTCTTGCAATGTGAATGGTATTGGCGATAGGCATTGTACAAAGAAATTCTCTCCACTCTTCTCACTCTCTGCTTTTGTAAACTTCCCAATAAACCTCATATAGTACATTCGTTTTATAAAACTTGGCTGAAGAGCTTTATGTAATTTCACCTTCGTCACCTTCTTTTTTTCATACTATTCTTAGTGTATGAAAGAAACGCAAAACTAGAAACAAAAAACCTGACGTTATCCGCCAGGTTCAAAATGAAATCGTATATTAATGAGATGGAAATGCGTTTTTCTCTTGTAAGATGGCATTATGAGCAATTTTCATTTTAGCAAGTACATATCGTAAACGATCTTCAGCGTTTTCATCTTTATGTTGCTGTAATTCCGCCAAATTCTCTACCGCACTCGCTAAATTTTCAATCACTCCTCGCAGTTCAGGATGATGATTAAAAAAAGATTCTTGCACTAACACTTTCCTTACTTCACTCGCTAAATCAACAATTCTGTTCAACTGTTCTTTTCCTTCCATTTTCATCCCTCCTGAATATCTTATGTATTAAATATTCTATAGACAAAGAAAAAAGCCCTTTAAATGAAAAGGACTTTTACATTTTTATATTTCCAGTCAATAACATATAAAGAGATGTAACAGCTGCTACAACAATTGCCCACATTACATATCTCTCTATACGAGTAAAACAACGATTTCCTTTTTCTTTTCTTGCGTACACATAAACAATGATCCCAATTCCGTATACGATTGAGACGAGCAATAAATTCTTCAAACCAGCTGCATAAATAAGCCATACAGAGTAAAGTGAAGCAATTAAAGCTAGCGAACCATTTTTCACTTTTGCATCTTTTAGTTCATTTGTAATCACTAATTTGAATTGGAATAACGCTGATAATAAATATGGTACTAAAATTGATGTTGACGCTATGAAATACATAATTTGATATGTTGACTCTGAAAACAGAACGATTATAAATATAACTTGGGCAACGCCATTTGAGATCCATAATGCCATATGCGGCGTTTGTTTTTTATTTGTTTTCGTAAAGACTTTCGGAAACACGCCATCTTTTCCTGCTACATGGGAAATTTCAGAAACAAGTAAAAACCAACCTATTAATGTACCTACAAGTGAAGCAACTAACCCGATGTTAATCGCTACTGCGCCCCACGTCCCAACAACATGTTCTAATACATGTCCCATTGACGGCGTTTCTAAAACAGAAAGCTCTCCTCTTGTCATCGCTCCCATTGACAAGACAGAAATTAAAATATAAATAGACATTACTAAAATAAGTCCTAATACTGTCGCTTTACCGACGTCTCGACTATTTTTCGCTCTTCCAGATAATACTACCGCTCCTTCAACCCCGATGAAAACCCAAAGAGTTACAAGCATTGTATTCTTCACTTGACCAAGTATAGAGGAAACTGAAATAGTTCCTTCTCCCCAAAAATCATGTGTAAATGTATCCCAGCGAAACGCTGTTACCATTACAACAATAAATAATACGATTGGTACCAATTTCCCTATTGTTGCAATCACATTCATAATAGATGCTTCACGAATTCCAAATAAAATTAGAAAATGAAGTGTCCATAATAAAAGTGATGCTCCTACGATAGACGCAACACTATTTCCACCTTTAAAAATTGGGAAGAAATAGCCTAATGTACTAAACAGTAACATGATTGTTGCAACGTTTCCTAAAATTCCTGCTAGCCAGTATCCCCAAGCACTGTTAAATCCAATATATTCACCGAAACCAGCACGTGCATAACTATAAATTCCGCCCTCAAGCTCTGGTTTTTTTCTTGCTAACGTTTGATATACGAGCGCGAGTGGAATCATTCCCATCGCTGTAATACACCAGCCAATTATTATAGAGCCACTATTTGCTCCTACTGCTAAATCATGCGGTAAACTAAAAACACCGCCACCAACCATTGTTCCAACTACTAATGCAATTAATGGAAAAAAACCTAACTTCTTTTCTATTTGTACCACCCCATCTGTCATTCTAGGTGTTATGTTCGTTCAACTATTAAAGTCACCTTTTTCTCTAATAGACGCTTCTCTTATATTTTTTCAGGAAAACATTACTTATTCTAAAAGAAAATGAAGAAAAATGGAATACTTTTTTGAAAAAATGTATAAGTATGCACAAAAAAACCGTTCATTTTGTAATGAACGGTCATTTCATACATATAAATTTGTATATTTCTTGTAAATTTAACGAAGTAAGTTCTCTTTTTGTAAAAATTGTTTCGCTACTTCTTCACTACTTTTACCATTTACATTTACTTCATAATTCATTTTTCGCATTTCTTCATCTGTAATCTTTCCAGATAATTTATTTAATACTTTTTCAAGTTCAGGATATTTTTGTAACGTCTCTTTTCTTAATAAAGGTGCACCTTGGTATGGTGGAAATAATCCTTTATCATCTTTTAGCACTTTAAGTCCATATTGTTCCAATTCACTATCTGTTGAGTATGCATCAATTACATTCACATCCCCTGATTGAATTGCACTGTAACGTAATTTTGGTTCCATCGTTTTCACATTTGAAAACTTATAGTTATATAATTTTCGCATTCCTTTATAACCATCTTCACGATCAGCAAATTCTAATGTGAATCCTACTTTCGCATTCTGTGCAATTTTTCCTAAATCAGAAATTGTACTTATATTATTTTGATCTGCTATTTTTTTCGGCATAGCTAGTGCATATGTATTGTTATACTCCATCGGCTTCAACATAACCATATTATATTTCTGTTCCATTCCAACGCGAGCCTGTTCATATACTTCATCCCGATTTGTACTTTTTGGCTCTTCTTTCACAAAAGTAGATAAAGCTGTTCCCGAAAACTCAGGGTATATATCTACTTCTCCTGATTTTAACGCTTCAAATACAAATGCTGTTTTTCCAAGACCTGGTTTTAATTGTACGTGTAAATCGGTATCTTGTTCGATAAGTTGCTTATACATTTGAATTAAAATTTCAGGTTCTGATCCAAGTTTGCCCGCAATAACAATATCTTTCTTTTCTGTATTCCAAAGAAATGGAGAAGCAACCATTATACAAACAATACATATCGTCAATATAACACGCTTAGACGAGCGTTTTGGCCTCTCAAGCACTCGAAGTACTACATCAAAGAATAAAGCGAGTAACGCGGCTGGTACGGCCCCTAAAATGATAAGTGCATGATCATTCCGATCGATACCGAGTAATATGAGTTTACCGAGCCCACCAGCACCTATAAGTGCTGCTAATGTAGCCGTTCCAACAATTAATACCATTGCCGTACGAATACCGGCCATAATAATTGGTAAAGCAAGAGGAAGCTCTACCTTCCACAGTCTTCTCCAGCTATTCATCCCCATAGCTTTCGCTGCTTCGATTAAAGATTCATCTAACTCCCGTATTCCTGTATATGTATTGCGTAAAATAGGTAATAGTGCATACACAACTAATGCAATAATGGCTGGCAGTTTTCCGATTCCTACTAACGGAATTAATAATCCGAGTAATGCAAGTGATGGCACCGTCTGCATAACTGCAGAAGTTCCTATAATAAACTCAGCCATTCGTTCTTTTCTCGTTAATAAAATGCCAAGCGGTACCGCAATAATTACTGCAAAAAATAATGAAATAAGCGATATTTGTAAATGCTCACTTAATGCAGTTAGTAATTCTATTTTTCGTTCTTGAAACGTTTGTATAAAATCAGTCACTGTTTAGCCTCTTTCCTTCATTTGTTCAACAATATAATTGACAATATGACGACTTGTTAAAGCTCCAACATATCGACCATTTTCTTCAACTGGAACGACTTCATCAGCTCGCAGGCGAACTAATGCTTCTTGTAAAGAAGAATGTAATGATAGTGCTTCCCCTTCTATCCGCATACTTTCATCAAGTGGCAATACATCTTCTATACTTTTCCCCTCATACCAAGGTCGCCCACGATTTCCAATGAACTCTTCTACAAATTCATTTTTTGGGTTATGTATAATTTCTTCTGGCGTATCTAATTGAACAATTTTTCCCTCTTTCATAATACAAATGCGATCTCCAAGTGATAATGCTTCTTGCATATCATGTGTTACGAATACAATTGTTTTTTGAATCTTCTTTTGCAATTGTACGATATCCTTCTGAAGCTGTTCTCTACTTAATGGATCTAGCGCACTAAATGGTTCATCCATAAGAACGATTTTCGGATTTGCGGCTAATGCCCGTACAACACCAATACGCTGCTTTTGCCCACCTGATAATTCATCAGGCATGCGATCGCGATATACGTCTGGATCTAGCCCGACCATCTGGAGCAACTCATCGACACGAGCTTTTATTTTTTCTTTGCTCCACTTTCTCATTTCAGAAACAACTGCAATATTTTCAGCAATTGTCATATGCGGAAACAAAGCGATTTGCTGCAACACGTACCCTATATCCCAGCGTAATTCATTAATATTGTATTCTTGAATATCTTTTCCATCGATTAAGATTGAGCCTTCTGTCGTTTCAATTAAACGATTAATCATTTTCATTGTCGTTGTTTTCCCACAACCACTCGGACCAATAAGGACAAAAAATTCTCCCTTTTTAATTTCTAAATGCAATGAATCCACTGCTTTTGTGCCACCTTCATATGATTTTGACACTTGATTAAACTGAATCACAAATACAACTCCTTTATCGTTGTTTCCTTTATTTTGATGGAATATGGAATTCATTTCAAATGATACGCATTATTCAACAAAAAAAGAGCTCACACTTGAGCTCTAACGGTCTAACAATATTGTTTTCATTATAGCGGCATATTCACGGACATACATTTTTCTCTTAGAGCGCATTGGCGTTTCAGCAGCTAGTGCCTCCATCCTCATGCCTAAACGCTTCGCAATTATTTTCGTTCTATATAAATGATACGTATTGCTTACAACTACCGCATGTTTCACATCATATAAATCTATACTAAACTTTAAATTCTCATACGTATTTGTAGATTGATCTTCTATTAAAATACGACTCTCATCTATACCATGTACCATTAAATAGTTCCTCATACTATGAGCTTCCGGTATATCTTCATCTTCTCCTTGACCACCTGAAACAATTACTTTCGCTTCAGGATGAGAAACTAAATATTCCAATGCTACATCCAAACGGTTTTGAAGAGATAAAGACGGTCTATCTCCAAATAACTTTGCACCTAATATAAGAACGTACGGAGAGTGATGGCTCAACTTTTCACGAGCAACTTTCTTCATTCGAAAGGTCATATAAAGAATGTATAGTGGTGGTAATAATAAGATTATAAGTAATATCCATTTGTTCATATATACGTTTGCACTCCCTTTTTTTTAATTATATAGAAAAAGATAGGAAGGCAGAAGTATTTTTTATATGATTGATTTATTAGAAATGTTCGTTCTTACTTTACGTTGTGATAGTACATAATAAATAGCGATACCTAATGAGAAGATTAATATGCAGCTTAATACGTAAAACGGCAGCATTACCCCAGCTTTAGATACACCAGCTGTAAACAGCATTAATAATACAATTCTTATTCCTGTACCAATTAATCGAAATAAGCTGTCAACACGTCCCATTACTTCGTTTGGGATTTCCTCCATCATCAATACATTTCTCGCCACTCTTGTCCCCGCATTTCCAATCGCATGAAAAATCGCTAGTCCATATAACAACATTACGGAAGGTTCAATAATCATTGCGGTAATTGAAATTACATAAATGCACATCGTCATAACGATTGAAACTTCTGTTTTGACATATTTCATTATGAGTGGAATACAGATCCCTGCAACAACCGCTCCGACACCGTACATCATGCCCTCTATTGCGTATACAGAGGCATTAGCTTTGAGTATATCCGAAATATAAACCGGTATTAAATAATTTGCCATCATGACACCTATAAATGGCATATAAGTAGCAAGTAAGAACCAAAAGAGTTTAGGATATTTTTTCATAAAGTGAATTCCTTCGAACAATTGCTTCTTAAATGTTACTTTCCTTTTCACTTCCTTTTTCTTTACGTACGGTATACATAAGAAAAGGAAAAATGCACCTGCAAAAGTTAACATATCTACTAACAAGATCCATCTTAAAGAAATGATTTCAATAAGGAAGCTAGCAGCGGCTCCTGAAATAACTTGCGTTAACTGTCCTTGTATCTCCATTGTTCCGCTTAAATTTTTATAATGTTCTGCTTGAAATATCTCTTGGTTGAACGCAAATATTGTAGGATAAAATAATAAATAGTAAAATGATCCTGCTATATATATTAGAATATAATGAATAGAATGATAAGGTTGCCCAGCAAATCCCCATATAGCCATTATTCCGATTACGGCTATCCCAATACCTTCATTACATAATAATAAAGATTTTCTTGAAAAACGATCAATACTTTGCCCGATAAACGGAGTTAACAAAAACATAATCAGTGTTGAGATGATGGAAACATAACCAAACGTTGTCTCTCCTCCACTCTCTTTAATTATCAACCATGGAATCGTTATCATTACAATACCGGAACCAATAGCTGATAGACTATTGGCCCCTAGAATGAAATACAAGCGTGAATCTTTATAAAGAGATGACATATCACTCAACCCCTAGTTGCTTTTTCACCTCTTTATATACACCCATATATGCTTTTAATTCTTTAACTAAATCATGAATTAATGGTTTTGCATCTTCTCCCAGTTCACCGTCTTGTACATGAAGTCCATCAAGCACAACTTGTTTTGGGATAGCATTGGCGTATACCCCTCTAGCAACAGTACGCATACTGTTTAATGCGTTAATTCCACCTTTACCGCCTCCTGCAACTGCAAGTAATGCGACAGGTTTATGAACAAATTCACTACTACTTAAGTAATCTAGCGAATTTTTCAACGCCCCACTCATTGCATTATGATATTCAGGTGTACATAGCACTACGCCGTCTGCATTTTTCACTAACGCCTTTAATTTTTTTACCGCTTCTAATTCACGTTGTGATTCTTCCCCATTATATAAAGGTAGTTCTTCTACTGCTAAATCGAATAACTCCCCTTCAAATTGGTCAGCAATATATTTTGCCACCACACGAGTTCTACCGAATTTTCTTGGTGTACCGTTAATAACAACTAGTTTCATCATCATTTCTCCCCTTTGTTTTCAAGTTATACTTATATATTATCAGAAATTTCTATACAAAACACAATATAAAGAGGGAACTAGCTTAATAAAATAGTATGATAGACGAAAAAAGAACTCATACGAAAGTATGAGTTTTTCACATTTACTTTTCTTTCTCTTTATTGCTCAGTATGCCATTGCTTCTTTTAGCTTCAAAATGGTTATACGCTTTTTCTGCTAATTTGATACGTTCTTCTGGCAATTCTACATATTTCATAATATTTTCTATTATTTTTTCATACGGAGTAAATACAATTCCCGGCCAATCTATTTCGTCCTCTGGGTTGCTATTTTCCGAAATAATAAATTTCTTATTTGCCACTGCATAAGAAACTCGAGGAGTTTCAAGAATACCAGATAAGTAAAAGTGGATATTTAATATAATTTTAGATCTGGCAATTAACTCATTTCTAACAATTCCCCACGCATTATTTTTAAAAACAATATTTAAATTCGGGGCAACGACTTTTAATTGATCCAATATAGCTTGCCGTCTTGGGTTAAGAGCACCTATAAACAGTATATCAATGTCTTCAGTTAATTCTTCATCAAATGCATCTTTTTTTATTTCTAAAGTTGGTGCATAGTTCATGCCTACATGTTTTATTTCTTTTCCTACTCCTCTTTGTTTTAACCATTCTATATTTTGTTTACTATAATCCCAAATTTCCTTATCTTTTAATAACATTAAATAAAGAGGATGCGCATAAGGGCTTCCTTCATATAGCTGTTCTAAATTATAAATAATTGCATTTTTCGGAAGGAGATGTGGGCTATGTGCATATGTATGCGCTCCAAAAACAATTGTATTCCCCACATTTTCGAGTATTGTTTCTGATATGATTGCTGTATTTCCCTCTTGCTCCAATCGCCATTTCAAAGCTCGCGCAACATCTATAAAACTCCCATACGTCTTTGGGCATATAAACAAACAATAATCATATTCTTTATTCAAATACGCTTCCATTAGCCTTAAATTATTCTTATATAAATCCACATCCGGATATTTCAGTAAAAGATCCTTCGCATGTTTTTTTGCTACTTTATATAGTCCAGCATAATAAGCAGCAATGCACCTTCTTAATTCGATTCTTTGCTGATGTTCATCTGATACGTCCATGTTTAACAGAAGATTTGCGATACAATACGCTTTTAAATGATCACGATCATAATAATAATCTAGTAGTGGCAACAATTCTTCATACGTATTTCCATGCACAGATTCTCCTAGCTCTAGCGCCCATCGTATTAATTCCATTATTACTCCACTACTCCTTTAACCGAAATTGTATTCAATAAAATTTCGCATTACTTTCTACCATATTTGCTATATGCAACGGTAGCTCTTCTTTTTTCGATTCCAAAAATTTTTGTGATACTGCACCTAAATGTTTTTTATGTGGTATATAAAATGCACTTATAGAAATTTCATAGTCAAATAAGTAATCATACACATGATAATCTACAAATAGAAGATCATCTTTTGGAAAAGGAATTTCCTTCCCTTGCAGGGCATACATCAAAGCAATATTATTTTGAGATTTTAATCGATACATTCTTGCAAGTTGGTATAATGGCTCAGCCCGAGTTGGTCTATATTCCCACGCTTTTTGAAAATAAAAAATAGCTAGCGCTGAATATTGCTCTTCTTGCGTCTTAGCATTTTCCATTTCATCTGCTTCTGTTACTTCATGTTGTTTATTTGCTGCACGGTTTGCTAATTGTTCATAACAAAACCCTATTCGCAACAACGAATAGAACACCTCTTCAACCCATCCTCCTGCTTCCACTCGTTTTTTATACCATTTAATCGAATCTTCAAATTGACTTAAATGAAAATAAGTTTGGGCTAAATAAAATAAATATCTTATATGCAAATCTGGCGTTGTTTCTGGATCACTCAACCCTTGTAACAACAGCCTCTCATCTCTTTCAAATTTATCCGCTTTACTCCCACCATCACCAGGGTCATTAACGACAAGCGTCTCCAGTCTAGCTACTCTCGTATTGTAATTCTCTCCAACTTTGGAACGATCTATATCCCAATACTCATGAGTAACACCGACAGATTTCCATGGTAAAGAAGCTTTTAACAGACGTGTAAGCCAATATTTAATATGAACATCATATTGCAATGTAAGATAATGATCTTCCGTTAAGCTCGTTTTATCGAAATTCGGATCAACCTCTAAAATCATATCCGCATCTAATATTAATAAATAATCTGCTTCTGGGTATGTTTTTTGCGCTAACGAAACAGCTAAGCTTCTGTTATAACCAAAGTTTTGAAACGGCTCATGATGAACCGTCCCAGGTATCTCATTTTCCTTACACCAATTTTCAATAATTTCAGGTGTATTATCCGTCGATCCAGTATCACAAATAGAAACAAAATCTACAATTGATTTCGTAGCATTTAAACATCTTTCCATAATCCTAGACTCGTTTTTAACAATCATACAAAGACATAACGTTTTTTCTTCCTTTACAGACTTCACTTGCTCATTTCCCATTTAACCACCTCATATTTTATTAACACGCTCTTTTCATATGTAACATCATTTCTTAGCTACACTGATTACATAACCATCCTTTTACTATTTATGAAAACTTCATTTTATTTATTCTTATTTTTATGTTGGGACATATTTCATGCAGCGCTTTATACTTGATACAATCAATACAAAAAACATAATGCGGGAATCCGTACATTTCAAAGTCTAAGAGGAGGTTTTATTTTGTTGGATTACATTTGGCTAGATGACAAATCACCCATTTTAGTACAACTACCAAGCAACTTTAAGTCTGCTGCTATATTGCTACACCCTTTTTCTTAAACTATAAAAAAGAAACTTGCGCTTATGCACAAGTTTCTTTTCAAAAATCATCCTCTATTTTTTCACAACCTCATGTCCACCGAACTGATTACGAAGGGCTGAAACTACTTTTCCGTGGAATGTATCATCTTCCTGAGAACGGTAACGCATAAATAATGACATTGCGATTACTGGTGCTGCAGCTTGCAGTTCAAGTGCAGTTTCAACAGTCCACTTTCCTTCTCCTGAAGAGTTCATTACACCTTTAATGCCATCTAGTTTCGGATCTTCTGCAAATGCTTTTTCAGTTAAGTCCATTAACCAACCACGGATAACTGATCCGTTCGCCCATACTTTTGCAACATCTTCATAATTGAAATCAAAATCACTTTTATCTAACACTTCAAATCCTTCAGCGATTGCTTGCATCATGCCGTACTCAATACCGTTATGAACCATTTTTAAGAAATGACCACTACCAACACGGCCAGCATAAGAATACCCATTCTCTACTGCTAAATCTTTAAATAAAGGTTCTAATTGATCGTAAATTTCTTTTTCTCCACCAACCATTAAGCAAGCACCGTATCTAGCTCCTTCTACACCTCCTGATGTACCGATATCTACGTAATGTAAACCAAAGCTTTTCGCTTCTTCAGCACGGCGTAACGTATCTTTATAGAATGAATTCCCGCCTTCAATAACGATATCGCCTTCCTCTAATAATGGATAAACTTCTTTTAATACTGACTCAACTACTTCCCCTGCAGGTACCATTACCCAAATTGTACGAGGAGCTTCTAGTTCAGCAATCATTTCTTTTAATGAATGGCGAGCAGTGATACCTAATTTATCCGCTTTTTCAACAAGTTCTTTATTTACGTCATATACAACTACTTCATGCTTGTCTTCATATAAATGTTCCGCTAATGGGAACCCCATTTTTCCTAATCCAATTAAACCTAGTTTCATATTAATCAATCTCCCATTCTATACAAATATATTTAATAACGAAATGAGTCCAAGTGCTACTACAGATAGTATAGTCTCCATTGCAGTCCATGTTAATAACGTTTCTTTCACAGTCATTCCGAAATACTCTTTAATCATCCAAAATCCTGAATCATTCACGTGTGATAAAATTAATGATCCTGCACCAGTTGCAAGTGCTAACAATTCAACATTTACACCTGGTGTACTTGCTGCAATCGGTGCAACAATACCAGCTGCTGTCATCATAGAAACAGTTGCCGATCCAGTTGCGATTCGAATTAGTGCCGCAATTCCCCACCCTAATAATATTGGTGAAATATGCGATTCTTTCGCCATATCTGCAATTGTCGTTCCAATTCCAGAATCTAATAATACTTTATTAAATGCGCCGCCTGCACCAATCACTAACAATATGTTTGCAATTGGCCCAAGGCAATCATTTGTAAATTGTAATACTTTATCTTTTGAGAAGCCTTTTGCATATCCAAGACTAAAGAAAGAGTAAATGGTTGCAATTAATAAAGCGACAATCGGATCTCCAATAAAGTGTAATACTTGTGCTAGTTGACTCGTTTTATTTAATGCAACTTCCGCTATTGATGCACCAAGCATAAGAAATACTGGAAGTAAAATTGTAAACAATGTATTTCCAAAGCTAGGAAGCTCTTTTTTATTATCTTTTTCAACAAATTGCTCCGCTATATCTAATGGTACTTCCTTATGTATACGAGCACCAATCCATTTTCCATAAAGTGGACCTGAAATAATTGCAGTTGGAAGTCCGACAATTAACGCATATAAAATTGTCTTCCCTACATCTGCTTTAAAAATACCTACCGCTGCCATCGCTGCTGGATGCGGTGGCACTAGTCCGTGTACAACGGATAATCCTGCTACTAGTGGAATACCGATTGTAATAAGTGATACCCCTGTTTCTAATGCAATTGTAAATACCAATGGAATTAGTAGTACAAATCCAACTTGGAAAAATACCGGAATCCCTACTAAAAATGCAACAAACATCATTGCCCAGTGAACACGTTTCTTCCCAAAACGATCAATTAATGTGTTAGCAATTCGTTCAGCACCGCCAGATTCGGCCATCATTTTTCCAAGCATCGTTCCTAATGCTAAAACTATCGCTAAAAACCCTAACGTATTACCAAGCCCTAGTTTAATAGAATCAATAATCCCTGGATCTTTTGGTGAAGTTCCAATCAATGGCATTCCCATTGCTAGCCCTACACCAATTGCTGTTAAAATTAACGCGACAAACGGATGCCATTTTACTACCGTAATAAGTAAAAGTAGTATGACAACTGCCGCTAGTACGATTCCAACTACCATTTCTCCCAATCCCCCTATTGTTTACGTTGGAAAGCAGCTATACAATCAAATTCTTCTTTCAAGCGATTATAAAGTCGTTCATACATATAAAACATTTCTAAATATATAGCCGTATTTTCTTTATTCGGTACATGGTGATGAACAATATCAATCCAATCCTTAACCTCTTCAAGAGAATCAATTTTTCCTACAGCATATAAAGCAACTGCCGCTGCCCCAAGCGCAGATGCTTCATGACTTTCAGGAACAAGCAATTCTTTTCCCATCATATCGGATAACATTTGTCTCCAAAATGCAGATTTCGCAAATCCTCCTGAAACGCGTATTTCAGTAAGTGGCCCTGTACAATCCCTGATTGCGAGTGCAACAGAATATACGCTCATACAAACCCCTTCCATGACTGCACGAATAAAATGTTCTCGTTTATGCTGAAGATTAATTCCGAAGAATGTACCACGAGCATTTGCATTCCAGTAAGGTGCACGTTCTCCAGATAAGAAAGGTAAAAATAGCAATCCACCTGCTCCAGCTGGTACACTTTCCGCATATTTAATTAATAAATCATACGGATCAATGCCAAGTTTTCTTGCAACTTCTTGTTCTGGGCTACCAAATTCATCACGTAACCATCTCAGTAATATGCCACCATTATTCGTTGGTCCGCCAATCACCCAGTGCTCGTCTGTTAATGCATAACAAAACGTTCTTCCTTTTTCATCTGTATTAACATTAGATGAAATTGTTCGAACTGCACCACTTGTTCCAATCGTAATTGCAGCTGATCCAGGCGATATGGCCCCAACGCCTACATTCGCAAGAACACCATCACTTGCACCAATAACAACTGGAGTATCTTCACGAATACCCATCTTTTGTGCTAATTCCGGTTTCATACCCGATAAAATATATGTAGTTGGTACTGGGGTTGATAATTGTTCTGAAGAAATATTTAACATTTCCAGCACATCAACATCCCAATTTAACGTTTCTAAATTGAATAACCCTGTAGCAGAAGCAATAGAATAATCAA
This sequence comes from Bacillus cereus group sp. MYBK245-2, assembly GCF_051916145.1. Lineage (NCBI taxonomy): Bacteria > Bacillati > Bacillota > Bacilli > Caryophanales > Bacillaceae > Bacillus > Bacillus cereus group sp. MYBK245-2. The sequence goes on from NZ_JBQAGB010000023.1 coordinate 61,434, forward strand.
CTACGTAGCGTGAAAACAATTGGTAAATAACATACTCTTTAATAGAAATAAATTTATAAGCACTTTTATATAATTTTGGTTCCTCTTCTTTCATCCATAGTAATTTAGATAGTGGCGACATTGGATGAATTGGTGTACCTGTACGTCTATAAATTTCATGTCCATTCATATGTTGTAATAATTTTTCCGCTTGTTTCGTACTACGATTATCTGCCCAAATGATAGAGCGCGTTAACGGCACACCCTTTTCATCTACTGCAATTAATGCGTGCATTGCTGTACTAATACCAATTGAAGAAATATCTTCTGGTAACACGTCACTTTTTTCTATGGCAACGCTTACAGTTTTATAAACAGCAGCACATATTACATCGGGATCTTGCTCAGCCCATCCGACGTTCGGTTGAATAATTGGATAATCTACTGCATGTGATGCAACGACTTTTCCTTTTTCTGTGAACACAACCGTTTTTGTACTTGTGGTACCGATATCAATCCCGATTACTCTCCCCCTTGTTTCCATGCGAATCTTCCCTTCGTTTCTAGCAAAATATGATCTAGTAAACCGTTTACATGAATTAGTATATAAAATATTTTTTCTTTAATCAAGTTTTAAAAAGAAAATTTTTTTCATAATAAAATATAATTCCCCTCATGACATTTCACTTACATACTAAATTTAAATTCCCCCCCGGCGGTAAAGTTACGTTATATTCGTTACGCAACACACTATTTTTCTTTCATTAACAACACATTCATACATAGTCCTTCCAAACTTTACTTTTTACTCATTTGCATGAAAAAGGTGTTGAAAAACAATATAAGAAAAATGATTAGAGACCCTTATTTTTTATACAAGTCCGAAAAATAAGGGCTATTTTCAAAAAAAACATTAAGGAAGTAATAGTTAATTGATTAGGCATGTATTTTTATTTTTCACTAATAAAGGGAGCGATTACTTTTTTTTCATGAGAAGATAATACAATATTTGTTGATGGCGTACCATATTGCATTGAATCATCAATAAATTGTTCTAAACTTTCTACAGAATCAGTTGCTAATTTGACAATATAGCTAATTTCCCCCGCTACTCTGTAACACTCAATTACATCCGGATGATTATAACAAAAGTTAGATAACGCTTTACAATTCGTTGATTTAAACAGAATAAGTGCCGAAATTGGGCGGTTAATTTTTTTTAGGGAAATATGTGCATGGTAACCTTCAATAATTTGTTGCGCCTCTAGCTTTCTTACTCGCTCAGTTACTGACGGAGAAGATAAGTGAACTACTTCAGCTAAATCCTTCATTGAAATTTTTGCATTTGACTGTAATAACCCTAAGATTTTTTTATCAATTTGATCCATAAAGTACCCAACCTTTTTTTATAAAATATAATAATCTAAATTCTTTACATAATAAAGCCAAACAATTAAATATCCTTATTTAACTTATTCATCAGCTTTTTATATCCATATAAAATAAGGATATTAGGAGGCGATTTACTATATGAAAAAGATTTTATTATTATTAGCTGACGGATTTGAAGCAGTAGAAGCTAGTGTATTTACAGACGTACTAGGTTGGAATAAGTGGGAGGGAGACGGGTCAACCGAGGTCATAACAGTTGGTCTTCGGGATAAATTAACTTGTACTTGGAATTTTACTATCATACCCGAAAAAACGGTTGATAATATTCAATTGGATGAGTTTGATGCACTAGCTATTCCAGGAGGGTTTGAAGAAGCTGGTTTTTATCGGGATGCATACAGTAAAGAATTCTTACATGTTATTCAACATTTTCATGTCAAACAGAAACCTATTGCAAGTATTTGTGTTGCATCATTAGCACTTGGTAAAAGTGGAATTCTTATAGGTAAAAAAGCTACCACATACAGTCATCCAACGAGTAAACGAAAAGAGCAGTTAAAGAATTTCGGTGCAAAAGTACAAAATGATTTAATTGTTCAAGATGGAAATATTATTACATCTTCAAATCCAGGTACAGCTTTTGATGTTGCATTTTTATTACTTGAAAAACTAACATCTAAACAGAACGCTAAACATGTAAAGGATCTTATGGGGTTTTAAGCAATGAACTTCAACAAAGAGATACTTTTGTAACTCGCTAGAAGTAATGTAAAGAATCACCACAATCTTGTTTTTTGTTGAAACAATTGAAAAGAATAGTAATTGAATAAAATAGAAGAACTTTTATGATTGCTCTATCACCGGCTAATATTGTATTTTGGATAGGGGTCTTCGGTCTGGTTCTAGTCTCTTCATTAGATAATGCAAGTACATCTACATTTATCATAATAGCTGTTGGTATCTTTTAGGCTTTGTTCATTTTACTAGAATTTTTCTAAATCCAATCTTAATTAAATGGATATCTAAATCAGCCGCAATAGTACTATTTGGATTTAGTGGTTATTTTGGTTACGAGTTTAGATAAAAGTATAACTCTTATAAACTTAAATATATTGATTACAATGTATATGAAACAATATGCATTTCAAACAAAAACACAACATAATTGTAAATTTGTTATATGACGCAGGTGCCCTCCTAGGTATTCATTGATCCCTAGGAGTTTTTTAAATTCCCCACACATAACCTAAAAGAAGAAACAATCTCACCTAAATTGTTGGGTTTCACCCATAACACAAATTAGATGGAGTTTTCTTGCCGAAAAGGATAAAACCTAATAATATTTTTATTTTTCAGAAAAATAAAACAATATTTCAAACTTTATTGTATAATGTTGTAAAAAGATGTCGGAGGGATTTAATGTTACATAAAATATCTCAATTCACAATTAAGCTTTCATCCATTTTTTTATCACTGTTACTATTATTAAATTTACCTTATTTATTTATCACTCAAAACGGATTTACCTTTCAACCAATTCTTTTTTTTAATCAGATTGTTACTATGTTAAAGGATGTTTTCTCCCCTGAATCATTAGTGGTTATAGGATCAGACCCGAAATTTGGTAGTTTCAAAAAAACACCCTTATTCCCAACCGTTTTAGAACCTTACCTATATTCATTTACTGTATTATTTTTAGCCTTTTTACTTGCGCTCTTTCTATCAGCTAGCATGGCATTTTTTTATTTTTTAGCAAAAGATTATATAAAAAAATGGGTAAATCGAATTGTGTTCATATTAGAAGCTGTCCCTGATATGATGATGATGATTTGTTTGCAAATATTTTTCATATGGTTACTTAAGAAATTCGGGGAAACTCCTGTCACCATTATTTCTTTTAATGAAAATCGAGCTTATTTACTCCCTATTTTATCTTTAGCGGTCTTACCTACATTACAAATGTTTCGGATGATGGTGTTATACATAAAAGAAGAACATGGAAAAGCTTATGTAGAAGTTGCCTATGGAAAAGGCCTTTCATCAAGTTATATACTACGCATTCATTTATTCAAAAATATATCTATCCACTTCTTCCACCATTTAAAAACGATTTTTGTTTTCTTACTTTCTAATTTATTCATTTTAGAATTTGTTTTTAATATGGATGGCATTATTCAATTTTTATTTAATAAGGCGTTTATTTCACCTCCCGCTGCATTTATCATACTGGTCATGATTATTTTACCGTTTTATACTATTTTTCAAATAATCTCATTCATGATGAATAGATGGCACAAGCACTTGAAAGGAGTAGCATTATGAAATCTATTTGGAAATCAAAACGCTTTTTAATCGGTTTCACTTATTTATTCATACTTATTTCAGCTAGTTTTATTTATAGTTGGTTCTTTAAAGATAACATCCCAAAACCTCCACAGTTACTTTACAATGACAATAACGAATTACTTGGAAAGGCCCCCTTTCCACCATCGTTAATTCCGCCTTTTGGATCTGATCGTTTTGGTGAGTCTGTTTTCTTACAAATTATAGAAGGAGCAAAATTCACTATTTTATTAGCCGTGGCAATTAGCTTCTTTCGAATTTTATGCGGAACATGTATAGGAATCCTCTTAAGTTTATTTGCTCCAAAACTCAAGAGATTTTTCCAGGCATGCTCAGAAGTTTTTTATTATATTCCAACTTTATTTATCGCATTCATACTCATCACACCCGTTAATATTGTAATCACATCAAATGCTGATGGGTTAAATCCAAATATTTCATTTACGTTTTATCAAGTACTCGTACTTATTTTCGTCGCTCTGCCTACACTTTCTTTATATATATCCTCAGAGGTTGATGAATTTATGAAACGAGATTACATTTTAAGTTCACAATTATTGGGTGCTAGCCGTTTTCATATTATGAAAAAACACTTACGAGTCTTATTACTTGACCGCTTATTTGTATTATTTATGGAACATATCGTCCAAACACTCATACTCGTTATCCATTTAGCGTTGCTTAACATTGTAATTGGCGGGATACAAATGCGGGAACTCTATGACGGAGTGCTGAAACCTGTTTCTCTATCTAATGATTGGGCAGGACTTATTGGATTAAATCGTAATGAAATGAATCTTTCATGGTGGATTATTTTTTACACCCTTGCTTCATTCTTTATTACGATTCTATTTATTAAGCTTATGACAATCGGGATTCAAGATGCACTGAAAGCAAGAGATACGCAAGTTGTAGCAATTCAAAGCGTTCCAGATCGTAAAAAATTTGTTAAAGGTAAAGATTCTTTTTCGTTTGTAGATAAAGTGAACCTTTAATCCTTTCCCATTACTCGATATTGATAGTAGTGAAATGCAAAGAAGATGATCCCTGCATTTAACAGGGATCATCTTCTTTCTGTCGCCTAACTTTTTTACATGTCTTTAGCTAGACTCATACTTGTTATATTTAAAGTGAATTGCAATCACAATTATTGTGTTTAAAATCGATTACCATACGTCCTTGAATTCTACCTTGTTCCATTTCTTCGAATACATGTTGTACTTTATCTAGAGAACAAGTTTGAACGACCGGCACTACTTTTCCTTCTGCACCGAACATGAATGCCTCTTCTAAGTCTTTACGAGTACCGACTAAAGAACCAACTACTTCAATTCCATCTAGTACAAGTCGTGGAATGTTTAAATCCATCGTTTCCACTGGTAAACCTACTGCAACGACTTTACCACAAGCACGTACCGCATCTACTGCTGAGTTGAATGCTACTTTAGAAACGGCTGTTACTACAGCTGCATAAGCACCACCAAACTCTTCTTGAACAATCTTATCAGCAGGACCTTGAGAAATTGGATTGATAGTCATATCAGCGCCAACCTCTTTTGCTAAGGCTAATTTATCGTCATTAATATCTACTGCAATTACCTTTGCACCAAATACGTTTTTAGCATATTGAATAGCTAGGTTACCTAATCCACCACAACCATAGATGACGATAGGTTGGCCAGGTTTAATATCCGATACTTTTATAGCTTTATATGTAGTTACACCCGCACATGTAATGGATGATGCTTGAGCAGGATCTAATCCTTCTGGTACTTTCACCGCATAATCTGCTGTAACAATACATTGTTCAGCCATACCACCATCTACTGAATAACCAGCATTCTTCACTTCACGGCAAAATGTTTCTCTACCCGTTACGCAATATTCACAACGCCCACAAGATTGGAACATCCATGCAATACTTACACGGTCCCCCACCTTTAGTGAAGTAACATCATCAGCAATTTTCGTCACAATACCTATACCCTCATGACCAAGAATACGGCCATCTGTGTTTCCAAAATCATGATTTGCAACGTGTAAATCAGTATGACAAACTCCACAATACTCTACATCTACTAGCGCTTCACCTGAGTGTAACGGACGTAATTCCTTTTCAATAATTTCAATGTTTGCTTTACTATTTTTATTAACTACTACTGCTTTCATATGTGATCTCCCCTTTAGTGTTTTAGAATTTTTCATGAGTTCATCTCATAACTTCTGTCTTCACTAGTTTGGCTAATCATTGTGCCAAGTTTAAGTGTTCAATCATTATTACATGTTCATCATAACATGACACTTCAAAAACAAATTGTGAAATTATGAACAATGTTTGAATTGTTGTATAAATCGTTTTTTATTTTTTTAAATGAGAGTCATCACTGGCTATAAGTAAGTCACATATTTCTACAAGAAAATAAATAAACTATTCACTAATAAAAAAGGGGCTGTCTCATAAGTCTCTTTCGAAGTAAGATCACATGAAATTGAAAAGGCAGAAACGTTATAAAATCAACATTTCTGCCTTTCACTTTTTATTCGATTTTGGCTAAAAAGCACCTTTTGGGACAGCCTCTTTTTTATATTCGTTTCATCGAAATTGTTTCACGGATACTTTGTAAATTTTGCAACGTTTCTTCTTGGCGTTGTAACGATAACCCAACGTACAAAGTATCTAATAAACTTAACTGCGCTAATCTTGATGAACTTGCTTCTGTGCGGAATTCCGTTTCACGTGTTGAAGTGTATAATGTAATATCAGCCAGTTGACTTAATGCCGATTTCTGATAGCTCGTAATCGCAATAATTTTAGCTCCTCTTGCTTTCGCTACTTCTAACGCTTCCAGTAACCCTTTATTGCTACCAGAATGAGAAATGCCGATAACAACTGAATTTTTCGAGAGTAAACCTGCTCCCATAATTTGAAAATGCGAATCAGTATGAGCAATACATGAAATACCCGTTCTCATAAATTTATGATATGCATCCATCGCAATAATACCAGAACCACCATTTCCGTAAAACTCGATTCGATTTGCTTCTTGCAAAGCTTTTACAGCTTGCTCTAATGCCGTATCATTTAACAAATGCAATGTATCTTGTAGTCCTGTAATATGTGAATGAAAAACTTTTTTAGCAACAGTTACCATACTGTCTTCTGCTGATACTTCTTCATGAATATTTTGCATCGGTGTATGGACAATTTCACGAGCTAATGTAATCTTTAAATCTTGGAACCCTTGCAAACCAAGGTGTTTACATAAGCGAAATATCGTAGCCTCGGAACTATTCGTAACTTCTGCTAATTCAGTAATAGATTTATGTACAACATCTTGTGGATGTTTTAAAATATGTTCAGCAATACTTCGCAATTTCGGTGATAAACCGTTTAACGAAGCTTGAATCTTTCCAATCCCACTTCTTGTACCAGGCATAGCATATCTTCTCCCTCCATCGTAGCTTTATCCCGTAAAAACACAATTGGTATGCGCTAATAATCAGTGGGGAATAGCCCCTCCACTGATTAAAGTTTCACTTTATTGTACCTAATTATTGAAAGAAGAAAAACCTTTATTCAGCTTCACTATATATTTTATTAGCTTTTATGCATTTTTTCGTAACATCTTCAAAAGATAATGATCCTGTTTTTGTATTTATTTTTATTTTTTCATCAACGTATTTCGTTCGAAACATTGCAACTTCCTCTTGAAAAGAACAAAGATACAGCTCAAGTTTATACAATACACCATAACGTTTCGGCACTATAACATAGAGTTTATTTTGTTTTTCTATAACTTGAATTACTTCATTGTTTTCTGTTATATATTTCCCCACACATTTTAATTTATCGAAAAAATTCACCTCATACACCTTTATAGGTCTCGGCATCTGAATCTCTTCCCCATTTATAATCTTAGCTATGTTATTTGCAATCTCTATGACCGGTGTAATATTTATATTACTTAGTACAATAATACAAACATTATCTTTTTCATATCGAATCAAATAATTCACAAAACCATTTATATCACCAAAATGACTAGTAGAAATATATTCTTCTTGTTCAATAGCCCAACCATATCCATAATGATCCGAATATGCAGTAAACATTTTTTGAAGTGAACTTTCTGAAATCACCTCTCTACTACGCAATGCTTTATGCCATTTAAACAAATCTTTAACTGTCGAATACATTCCATATGCCCCTAATGGAAATGACATATCAATATGTTCAGTTTGTTTTATATCTCCAAATATCGTATATCCTGTTGATAAAGATTCTACTATTTCTCTACCCTCATCCTCACATCCGGTATTATGCATTTGAAGTGGTTGACATATATATTTATGTATATATTCTTTATATGATAAACCAGTAATCTTTTCGATTATAATTGTTAATAAAATATAACCAGAATTTGTATAACTATATCTCTCACCTGGTTTAAACTCTAACGGGTACGTCTTTAATACATGCACAATGTCTTCTTTAGATACAGATTTTCTCATTATATCCGACCAATAATTAGGCCAACTTGTAAAATTTGAAATACCCGATGTGTGAGTTAATAGGTGGTGAATTGTAACATCTTCTCCATAAGAGAATCCCTCTATATATTTTGAAATTGAGTCTTCTACCGAGAGCAATCCACGTTCTTCTAATTGTAAAATTGCTGTACTGGTAAACCCTTTCGTTAATGAACCAATTCGAAATTTTGTATCAATAGTATGAGGAATGTTAAATGTGAAATTCGCTGTTCCAAATGCTTCACTTAACAATATTTCATCATTTTTTGCAATCAGTACCGTACCATTAAAATAACTAGCCTCAGACAAACTTGACATGTACCGCTGTAATGTAGTCCTTACTTTCATACACTCCTCCTAAATAACCCCATATTTCACCGCATATAATGCAGCTTGCGTACGATCATCTACTTCCAATTTAGCTAAAACATTTGAAACATGTGTTTTTACAGTTTGTTCTGTAATATGAAGCACTGCTGCAATTTCTTTATTGCTTCGCCCTTGCGCAATTTCACGAAGTACTTCTTGTTCTCTTTTCGTTAACATAGAAAAAGGGTTTTCTTTTTCTTTCTTGACTACTGATCGTCCTAATAGTGCTGGTGTTACTTTCGGATGAAAATTCGTATTTCCTTCATGTACTGCAATAATAGAAGCTACAAGTTGCTCAGGTTGTACTTCTTTTAATTGATAACCATCTGCTCCGGCTTCAAGTGCTGGTAAAACATAATCTTGCTCTGAAAAACTGCTTAATATTAGTATCTTTATCGTTTCATCATATTGTTTTATTCGTTTTGTTGCTTCGATGCCATCCATCTTCGGCATTGATAGATCCATTAATACTACATCTGGCCTTTTTGTTTGGACGAATGTTAACGCATCTTCTCCATTTTCTGCTTCCCCAACAATTTCAAATTCTTCTCTCGTTTTCAAAAAGAATCCAAGTCCTCTTCGAACGATATGATGATCCTCAACTAGTAGTAATTTAATTTTCAACCTTCTTCTCCCCTTCAAACTGGCAATTGAATTTCAATTTTCGTACCTTTTTTCAGCTCCGTTTTTATTTGAAATGATCCCTTCATTAACTGAATACGTTCCTTCATACTTTTTAAACCGAGTGCTGACTCTCGTACCTGATCTTGTATAAATCCTATTCCGTTATCCTCTATGCAAAAATATAACTGGTTATCTTCTATTTTTAAAAGAACATGTACCTTTTCACACGAAGCATGTTTTTTACAATTATGTATCGCTTCTTGACTAATACGCCATAAAACTTCTTCTATTTCATCACCAATTGAAACCATTCCATCAATTCGAACTTCCACGTGAATTCCTAACAACTTTCCGTAATTTTTAATTGCTTCAGCTAACCCTTTCTCTAATCCTTCCGGTCTTAATTGCCAAATCAAGAGTGTCATCTCTTGTAATGCTTCCTGTGATAATTCTCCAATATAGCTCAACATCTCTTGCAAGTCTCTATCTTGCGTCATATTTTGCGTACCTTTTGCGGTTAACATGATAGAAAATAACAATTGTTTTACTGAATCATGTAAATCACGTGCAAGTCGATTTCGTTCTGCTACAACTACATATTTACGTTCTTTCTCTACTAATTGAATACGTTGTATAGTTGTTCCTATTTGAAATGCAATCGATTCTAATAATGCTAATTCTTCCTCTGAAAAATGTGTTTTTTGAGGAGAGGCGACATTTAATAGACCAAACTTCTCCGATCCAGACCTAAGGGGAATTGTCGCATGGTGCGTAACATTTTCGGTATCTCCCCAATTACATTCAATCGCATCCTCTATTCGCTTACATTCAATAATATTTGTCGCTTTTTCCAATCTTCCATTCACAAAACGCTCTACACACCAACAATCTCCTTCACACATCGGCTTCTTCTCTTGCCACGTAAGAGCTGGCGGTAAGTTTTCATCCACAAGCATACGGTGCTTTCCACTTTCATCAATAAAAAAGATCCAGCCTGTTTGCAAATTCATAACTTGTAACAATGTATGTAACACTTTTTCCAACATGTCTTGTAAGTCTGTTGCTTCATTTAATAATTCAGCAATTGCTTTTAATGCCTCTAAACGATGTATCTCTTTTTCTTCAAAGTTCATTTTCATCACCATCTATCATTATAACATTAAGAAATTTCTAAATTCTACAAATTAAAAAGAACTGAATTTCTTCAGCTCTTTGTTTATATCGATCATTTTATTATTATTTTTCTATCCAATGTTGAAAACAGCATTTCCGTTACCAAACTATTCTACTTTAGCTGTCCGATACAGATTGTCCGCTATGGGTATGCTGTAAACTTTCAGTAGTAACGACCATATTTGCTGCTGGCATTTGTACTCGATTCTTATGAAATATAGACATTAATTCAAATCTTACTTGTCTAGAAGTTTCAAAATAATCTTCTGGCTTTATTAAACCTGTAATACAAAATTCATATCCAACGTATTTCAGATTCGGATTTAAATCTGTAACACCTACATATTTAAAAGGTTCAACAGCTTCATCCTCTACTTTATAAAGACTTGAGGCCAATTTTTCATTACAGTTCACACAAACTTCCTCTAACAATTCCTTAACTCTTGTCGGATCTTCCTGATAACTTACCGTAATTCGTTCAATTACGCGCATCCAGCCTTTATTAAAATTTTGTATCGTTCTAATCTCTCCGTGTGGTATGGTAAGGAGTTTTCCTGACCATTCACGAATTTGCATAAAACGAATACTAATTTCCTCAATCGTTCCTGAGTTTGTTCCGTTAAAAGTAACAAAATCGCCAACACGAAACTCTTTGTCCGCTAATCTCGCAAAGCCTAATATAACATCTTTCAGCATCTGTTGTGCAGCAAAACCGATAACAACCCCCGCTATCCCTGCGCCTGCAATGATACTTTTTATATCTACAAATTGGCTAATTAAATATATGATTAGACTAATGATAATGATATATCTAAAAATAGATCGAATCACACTTTGAATCGTTTGCTCTACCTCTTCATCAAAAAAGCTTGATTTCCTAAAAAACCAATCAATAATGCGGTTTATGACAAATGAAATAATGATTAGAACGAAAGCAAATAGTAAAAATCTTAAAAGTAAAAACTCTCTTACATAATTAAAAAATTCTTCAGTATACGTTAATAAACTCACCTAACCACTTCCTTACTAATTAAAAAATTCATAATCGTCTCAGTTTGTTCTAGGAAAATCTATTATCTACTCTAAAATGCTGCTACCCTTACTATGTATTTTGACTTTATTACTAATTCACTTTAAACAGTATGTCTAGCTGTTCTTTTCCTTTCCCTTTAAATATACCCTTTTTAATAACCTAAGGGGAGCTAATCGTGAAATTTTTTAAACGTTAAAAGGTTATTCTACTCATTACGATTTCAACTAATTTATTCATTAACTAGATAAAAAAAGAGCTGAATTGAAGTGACCCCTAAAAGTTAGACACGGTTATTTCATTAGGCAGCTTGATCCAAATGAGTCCGGTATTGTACCGGGCTCATTTTTAATTTTGCCTTAATCCGTTTCGTAT
>NZ_JBQAGB010000024.1:0-58558 GCF_051916145.1 Bacillus cereus group sp. MYBK245-2
GTTGATAGGTTCGAGGTGGAAGCATGGTGACATGTGGAGCTGACGAATACTAATAGATCGAGGACTTAACCATATAATATGTAGCAATGTTATCTAGTTTTGAAGGAATATGCCTTCATAGTTTGGTGATGATGGCAGAGAGGTCACACCCGTTCCCATACCGAACACGGAAGTTAAGCTCTCTAGCGCCGATGGTAGTTGGGACCTTGTCCCTGTGAGAGTAGGACGTCGCCAAGCAACTAAACACGAGTCAAATGACTCGTGTTTTTTCGTGTTTTCTTTTATAATCCATAGTAATTAAAAATGTATTTAAATAATTATTATTTTGATTAAATACAGGAGAATGTGGCTAGGATAGTAAATAAGCAAAAGAGTTGCAAATTTTATTAATACGTATATAATTAAAGTCAAAGATAGTCAAAGTCAATAAAGGTGGCGGATAAATGAGAAATATATCTGATATCATTGAGCAATATCTAAAGCAAGTTATTGACTTAAGTAATAATAATGTGATTGAAATCAAAAGAAATGAGATTGCGGATCGATTCGAGTGCGTACCATCTCAAATCAATTATGTAATCAATACCCGTTTTACGTTAGAAAGAGGATTTGTAGTAGAAAGTAAACGTGGTGGAGGAGGTTACATTCGCATTATAAAAGTCAAACTGCATGATGATATAGACATTATTGATCAAATGCTTCATATGATTGATCATAGCGTTGCGCAAGGAAATGCAGAGAGTATGATTATACGTTTAATAGAAGAGGGAATCATAACGAATCGTGAAGCTAAACTTATGTTAAGCGTACTAGATCGTTCTGTATTATCAATGGATGTTCCTTCTCGAGATGAACTTAGGGCTCGAATATTATGCGCAATGTTAAGAACACTGAAATATAAATAAATACAGCTTTTGTAAAAGGATAATAACTAAGAGATAAGGCAGTTAAATATTGTAGAAGTTTTGAAAAAAGAACACGCACTTTTATGTAAACGAATAAAGGCAAGTGAACAGTCTAGTAATGTATGAAAAATACTATGAGATAGATCGTTCCTGTTGTAAAGGTGGGGATAGTGATGACTTGTCAAAACTGTAATATAAGACCAGCAACTTTACATTATACAAAAGTAATTAACGAAAAGAAGGCGGAAGTTCATCTTTGTGAGCAATGTGCAGAACAAAGTGGCTATACGTCTTTCTTTCAATCATCGCAGTCTAACTTTTCATTCCATGATTTATTTGCTGGGTTATTACACGGTGAATCAACAATGTTTGAAGAAGGAAAAAGCGGATTTTCGAACACAAATATATTAAGATGTCCAGATTGTAAAATGACATATGAGCAACTTACAAAGGTAGGACGCTTTGGATGTGCTTCTTGTTACGATACATTTAAGGAACATTTAAAGCCGTTATTAAAACGTCTTCACGGCGGGCATACAGATCATTGCGGAAAAATTCCGGAGCGTATAGAAGGAAATATTCACTTAAAGAAAGAATTAGATGAACTAAAACTCATTCTGAAACAATACGTACACAAAGAGGAATTTGAGAAAGCTGCTGAAGTAAGGGATAAAATTAGAAACCTTGAAAATCAGCTTAGTGAGCATAGAGAGGGGGAATAGTTCTATGTCACTGGACAAAATTATGAATGAAGCGATTAGTCCATGGATGAAGGGGGATGGCCCTGATTCTGATATTGTTTTAAGTAGTCGAATTCGTTTGGCTCGTAATTTTAAAAAATATCAATTCTCTACTATGCAAAATGAAGAAGAAGCTAAACTGATTCAAGAATTATTTAAAAAGGAATTTATAAATAAAACGGTAGAACCTTTTGGAGAGTTTGAGCTATTAAAAATGAATGAATTAACGCCTCTTCAAAGGAGAGTATTAGTTGAAAAGCATTTAATTAGTCCCAACCTTGCAGGAACAGAATATGGAGCATGTCTATTGTCAGAAAGCGAACATATTAGTGTTATGCTGAATGAAGAAGACCATATTCGGATTCAGTGCTTATTTTCAGGATTGCAGTTATCAGAGGCTCTTCAAAGTGCCAATCAAATAGATAATTGGATTGAGAAAGAGGTTGAATATGCTTTTGATGAATCACTTGGATATATTACAAGCTGCCCTACTAATGTTGGTACAGGATTGAGGGCTTCCGTAATGATTCATTTACCGGGACTCGTTTTAACGAAAAGAATTAGCCGTATTATACAAGTAATTCAAAAATTAGGGTTAGTAGTAAGAGGAATATACGGTGAAGGTAGCGAAGCGTTAGGTAATATATTTCAAGTGTCAAACCAAATGACGTTAGGAAAATCTGAAGAAGATATTATTGCAGATTTAAAGAGTGTCATTCAACAAATCATACAGCAAGAAAAGATGGCTAGAGAATTAATTGTACAAAATTCAAGTATTGAGCTTGAAGATAAAGTTTATCGCTCTTATGGCATACTAGCCAACAGTCGTTTAATTCAATCTGCGGAAGCAGCCAATTGCTTATCAGATTTACGACTTGGTATTGATTTAGGATATATAAAAGGTATATCGAGAAATATTTTGACTGAGCTAATGGTCCTTACACAACCAGGCATTTTACAACAATATGCAGGAGGACCTTTAGGACCAGAAGAAAGAGATTATCGAAGAGCAACCTTAATCCGTGAGCGATTACGTATTGAAAAAAACTAAGCGCAAGTAGGAGGCGATTTCTATGATGTTTGGAAGATTTACAGAAAGAGCACAGAAAGTATTAGCTTTATCTCAAGAGGAAGCGATTCGTATTGGGCATAACAATATTGGAACAGAACATATTTTACTTGGGCTTGTACGCGAAGGTGAAGGAATTGCAGCAAAAGCGTTGATTGCTCTTGGATTAAGCCCGGAGAAAGTTCAAAAAGAGGTAGAAGCGTTAATTGGGCGCGGAACAGAAGCTTCTCAAACTGTACATTATACACCGCGTGCTAAAAAGGTTATTGAGTTGTCTATGGATGAAGCTCGCAAATTAGGCCATTCTTATGTTGGAACAGAACATATCTTACTTGGTTTAATCCGCGAAGGTGAAGGGGTAGCAGCACGTGTTTTAAATAATTTAGGTGTTAGCTTAAATAAGGCAAGACAACAAGTATTGCAACTTCTTGGAAGTAATGAAGCAAGTTCAGGTCATCAAGGTGGTTCTTCAACAAATGCAAATACACCAACACTTGATAGCTTAGCACGTGATTTAACAGTTGTTGCACGTGAAAATCGTTTAGATCCTGTTATTGGACGTGGTAAAGAAATTCAACGTGTAATTGAAGTTTTAAGTCGTAGAACAAAAAACAACCCTGTATTAATTGGGGAGCCTGGTGTAGGTAAAACGGCAATTGCAGAAGGATTAGCACAACAAATTGTAAATAATGAAGTTCCTGAAACTTTAAGAGATAAGCGTGTTATGACACTAGATATGGGTACGGTGGTAGCCGGAACGAAATACCGTGGTGAATTTGAAGACCGTTTGAAGAAAGTAATGGATGAAATCCGCCAAGCAGGAAATATCATTCTATTTATTGATGAACTTCATACATTAATTGGTGCAGGTGGCGCAGAAGGTGCTATTGACGCATCGAATATTTTAAAACCATCTTTAGCTCGTGGTGAATTACAATGTATTGGGGCGACAACGTTAGATGAATACCGCAAATATATTGAAAAAGACGCAGCTTTAGAGAGACGTTTCCAACCAATTCACGTTGATGAGCCAAGTTTAGATGAATCAACTCAAATTTTGAAAGGTTTACGCGATCGTTATGAGGCACATCACCGCGTATCTATTACGGATGATGCAATTGATGCAGCTGTAAAGCTTTCAGATCGTTATATTACAGATCGTTTCTTACCAGATAAAGCAATTGATTTAATTGATGAAGCTGCTTCAAAGGTTCGCTTACGCTCTTATACAACACCACCAAATCTAAAAGAGCTTGAAGTGAAGCTTGAGGAAATTAGAAAAGAGAAAGATGCAGCTGTACAAAGTCAAGAATTTGAAAAAGCTGCTTCGCTACGTGATATGGAACAACGCTTACGTGAGAAGTTAGAAGATACGAAGCGTCAATGGAAAGAGCAACAAGGAAAAGAAAACTCAGAAGTGACAGTAGAAGATATTGCAAATGTCGTTTCTACGTGGACTCGTATCCCGGTTTCTAAACTTGCACAAACAGAGACTGATAAATTATTAAACTTAGAATCGATTCTTCACGATCGTGTTATTGGTCAAGATGAAGCGGTAGTAGCTGTAGCGAAAGCTGTTCGTCGTGCTAGAGCAGGCTTGAAAGATCCGAAACGTCCGATTGGTTCATTTATTTTCTTAGGACCAACAGGTGTAGGTAAAACGGAGCTAGCAAGAGCGTTGGCAGAATCTATGTTCGGTGATGAGGATGCAATGATTCGCATCGATATGTCTGAGTACATGGAGAAGCATTCTACTTCTCGTTTAGTTGGATCTCCTCCAGGATATGTTGGATATGAAGAAGGTGGACAATTAACAGAAAAGGTTCGCCGTAAGCCATATTCAGTTGTCTTATTAGATGAAGTAGAGAAAGCTCATCCTGATGTGTTTAACATTTTACTACAAGTATTAGAAGATGGTCGCTTAACAGATTCTAAAGGGCGTACAGTTGATTTCCGTAATACAATTGTTATTATGACATCTAACGTTGGTGCAGAAGCGTTAAAACGTAATAAACATCTTGGATTTAACGTACAAGATGAGAGCCGCGATTATTCAGATATGAAAGGTAAAGTAATGGATGAACTGAAAAAGGCATTCCGTCCAGAATTCTTAAACCGTATTGATGAAATTATCGTGTTCCATATGCTTGAGAAAAAACATATTCAAGAGATTGTAACACTTATGGTAAATCAGTTAGTAAATCGCTTAAAAGAGCAAGAAATTGAATTGCATTTAACAGAAGGAGCGATTTCAGCTATTGCTGATAAAGGGTTTGACCGAGAGTACGGTGCTCGTCCGCTTCGTAGAGCAATTCAGAAACATGTAGAAGATAGACTATCGGAAGAACTTTTAAAAGGTGCTATTGAGAAAGGACAAAAAGTTATCTTTGATGTTGAAGGAGAATCATTTGTCATTCATAGTGCTGAAAAGGTAAAATAAGTATAGACAAACTAAGAGGGCTACGAGATAGCCCTCTTTCTTGTACGACAAAGATAAATTGTTTATAGATGAAAGTGAAGTGAGATATAAAACGATATGGCTAAAAAGAAAACAAAATTCACATGTCAAGAGTGTGGGTATCAGTCACCAAAATATATGGGGAAATGCCCTGGATGTGGTCAATGGAATACGCTTGTTGAAGAGATGGAACCAGTTGTATCATCAAGGCGCCTTAATTATGCCAATGCAATTCAAACAGAAGTAACAAAACCAAGACGTCTAACAGAAGTGGAAACAAAGTCTGAGGCGCGTATTGAAACAAAATTTCAAGAATTTAACCGTGTACTTGGTGGCGGGATTGTAGATGGATCCTTAGTACTGATTGGTGGAGACCCCGGGATTGGAAAATCAACGTTACTGTTACAAATATCATCGCAATTAGCAGATTCTTCATATGATGTCCTATATATATCGGGTGAAGAATCAGCAAAACAGATTAAACTGCGTGCGGATCGTTTACATGTAAATGGTAGTAATCTATTTGTTGTATCAGAGACAGATTTACAGCGAATTGCAACACATATTGAAGAGGTGAACCCAGCCTTTGTTGTTATTGATTCTATTCAAACAATACATCTACCTGAAGTAACATCAGCGCCGGGAAGTGTGGCACAAGTTCGTGAATGTACAGCGGAATTAATGAAACTTG
The DNA here is from genome assembly GCF_051916145.1 of Bacillus cereus group sp. MYBK245-2. Taxonomy (NCBI): domain Bacteria; kingdom Bacillati; phylum Bacillota; class Bacilli; order Caryophanales; family Bacillaceae; genus Bacillus; species Bacillus cereus group sp. MYBK245-2. The sequence continues at coordinate 5,864 of NZ_JBQAGB010000024.1, forward strand.
CAAAAACGAAAGGGATCCCTATTTTTATCGTTGGACATGTGACAAAAGAGGGAGCGATTGCAGGACCTCGTATGTTAGAACATATGGTCGATGCAGTTCTTTACTTTGAAGGAGACCGTCATCATACATACCGCATTTTGCGAGCAGTAAAGAATCGTTTTGGTTCTACGAATGAAATGGGTATTTTTGAAATGAAAGAGCTTGGCCTTGCAGAAGTATTAAACCCTTCTGAAATTTTTCTTGAGGAAAGACCAGTTGGGGTTGCAGGATCAACAGTGGTTGCCTCAATGGAAGGAACAAGACCAGTTTTAGTAGAAATACAAGCATTAATCTCCCCTACTAGTTTTGGAAACCCTCGAAGAATGGCCACGGGAATTGATCATAACCGTGTATCGCTTATTATGGCAGTGCTAGAAAAAAGAACAGGCTTATTATTGCAAAATCAGGATGCATATTTAAAAGTAGCAGGTGGTTTGAAGTTAGATGAACCAGCAATTGATTTAGCTGTCGCTTTAAGTATAGCTTCAAGTTTTAGAGATAAATCTACGGCACCAACCGATGCAGTAATAGGAGAAGTAGGATTAACTGGAGAAATAAGAAGAGTATCAAGAATTGAACAACGTGTACAAGAAGCAGCTAAATTAGGATTTCAACGCGCTATTATTCCTAGAAAAAATTTGGGAGGATGGACAATTCCAGATGGGATTGAGGTAGTTGGTGTATCTAATTTAGGAGAAGCGCTTCGTTTGACATTAGGAGGCTAGGCTATGGAAGAAAACAAGCAACGTGTCAAAAGTATGATTAATATTTTACAACTTGTGGCCCCGGGAACACCACTGCGCGAAGGGATAGATAATGTACTTCGCGCACAAACAGGGGGATTAATTGTTCTTGGATATAATGAGCAGATTAAAAGTATTGTTGATGGAGGTTTTCATATTAATTGTGCATTTTCTCCGGCTAGTTTATACGAATTAGCAAAAATGGATGGGGCACTTATTTTAAATGAAACTGGAAGTAAAATTTTGATTGCGAACGCACAGTTAGTTCCAGATTCATCTATCGACTCTATTGAGACAGGTATGCGCCACCGAACAGCGGAGCGTGTAGCAAAGCAGACTGGTAGCCTTGTTGTGGCTATTTCACAGAGACGTAACGTAATTACGCTATACCAAGGGAATTTACGTTATACACTAAAAGATATAGGTGTTATTTTAACAAAGGCAAACCAAGCTATTCAAACGTTAGAAAAATATAAGGCTGTATGGAATGATGGGATTACGAATTTGGGCATTCTAGAATTTGAAGAGGTTGTTACAATGTCCGAGGTGGTTCATGTTTTACATAGTGTTGAAATGGTACTACGTATTAAAAATGAAATATTGAGCTATATTCATGAATTGGGAACAGAAGGTAGGTTAATTCGTTTACAACTTACGGAACTACTAGCCGACTTAGAAGCAGAGGCAGCGCTATTAATTAAAGATTACTATCAAGAAAAAACACAAGACCATCATCAAATTTTGAAAAAGTTACAAGATCTTGCGAATACACAACTTCTAGAGGATAGTGATTTAGTTAAATTGCTCGGATACCCGGGACAAACGAGCTTAGAAGAAAGTGTGACGCCGAGAGGATACCGAATCACAAGCAAAATTTCGCGTGTTCCACCACTTATCATTGAAAATTTAATTAATCGATTTAAAACCTTGCAGGGTGTTTGTCGTGCAACTATTAATGAATTAGATGATGTGGAAGGAATTGGAGAAGTCAGGGCGAAGAAAATACGAGAAGGCCTAAAAAGAATTCAAGAGCATCTCTATATGAGTAGACACAATTAAGAATATTACATTGATTCCATAATATAACGACACTAGAACATTTTTGGTATATGATATGATATATTGGTAAATAAAACTATTTATAAAAAAACACGTCCGCTTTTGCATTCGGCGTTTTGATTAGCGAAACAATGGTTAATAATGAGTAGGAGGTGGTTGGATGTTAAAACGGATTGTACAGCTCTTCTTTTTAGTAATCGGGGGAGCGTTAGGGATTTACTTAATCCCAAAAGTTATTAATGTATTAGACATCGGTGCCGTTCCTTTATTGGAAGGATCGTATGTTCGTGCAATTATTGGTGCAATTATTTTATTTTTAACAACATTTTGGCTTGTAGATTATATTGTTCAACTTATTAAGCATATTGAAGAGGCTCTTGTAAAGGCGCCTGTAGCAGATGTTTTATTTGGTACATTAGGGTTAATCTCTGGGCTTATTGTTGCGTATTTAATTTTAATACCAATTCGTGAATTTACAATTCCAGTTATTAGTACAGTGTTGCAAGTGTTCTTTACTCTTTTACTAGGATATTTAGGATTCCAAGTAGGGTTTAAAAAGAGGAATGAATTGCTAGGATTATTTACATTACCACAACGTGGGAAAAAGAAAAATAATAATAGTGAGAATGAAGAACCAGAAAATGAGGTAGAAGAATCTTTAGCGCATTGGAAAATTCTTGATACAAGTGTAATTATCGATGGACGTATTGCTGATATTTGCCAAACAAAGTTTTTAGAAGGAACAATTGTCATTCCACAATTCGTGTTAGAAGAACTTCAGCACATTGCCGATTCTTCTGATGCTTTAAAACGTAATCGTGGTCGTAGAGGATTAGATATTTTAAATCGTATTCAAAAAGAGATGCCGATTCCGGTAGAAATTTATGAAGGCGATTTCGACGATATTCAAGAAGTGGATAGCAAACTTGTAAAGTTAGCGAAAATCACTGGTGGAACGGTAGTAACGAATGACTTCAACTTAAACAAGGTCTCTGAATTACAAGGGGTAACGGTGCTAAACATTAACGATTTAGCTAATGCAATTAAACCTGTTGTACTCCCAGGTGAAGAACTAAGTGTTTATGTTGTAAAAGATGGAAAAGAACAAAATCAAGGTGTGGCATATTTAGATGATGGCACAATGATTGTAGTAGAAGATGGTAGAGAATATGTGGGCTCACAACTCGATGTACTCGTTACGAGTGTGTTACAAACATCGGCGGGGCGTATGATTTTTGCCAAACGTAAATTATTAGAAAAAGCATTATAAGTAGAGGATTATTAATATGTATACATTAATTATTCCAGCAGCGGGTCAAGGAAAGCGGATGGGTGCTGGCAAAAATAAGTTGTTCTTACTTATTAATGAAGTACCGATTATTGTGCATACGTTACGTGCTTTTGAAAAGGATAAAGCATGTAAAAATATTATTATGGCAATTAATGAAGAAGAGCGCCCGTATTTTGAAGAGTTAATGCAGAAGTATCCGGTTAAAAAGCCAGTGCAATTTATTCAAGGTGGAGCTGAAAGACAAGATAGTGTATATAACGCGATTCAGCATACGAGTGATGTTGAGTATGTTCTTGTACATGACGGTGCGCGCCCGTTTGTAACGAATAAAGTGATTCAAGATGTATTAACTGCAGCAGAAAAATATGGAGCTTCCATTTGTGCGGTGCCAGTGAAAGATACTGTTAAGAAAGTAGAGCAGGGTGTTGTTGTAGAAACAGTAGAAAGATCTCAGCTGAAAGCTGTACAAACACCGCAAGGGTTCTCTGTTTCTCTTTTGTTAGAAGCTCATAGAAGTGCGAAACAGAGTTGTTTTCTTGGTACAGATGATGCAAGTCTGGTAGAACGTATCGGGAAGCAAGTAGGTGTAGTAGAGGGGAGTTACTATAATATTAAGGTGACGACTCCAGAGGATTTACTAATTGCTGAAAGTTTTCTTCACGTTCAAAAGAAATGATAGCAATGATTATAGCGAAGAAAAGCTCGGCAACAGCCGGGCTTTTCTTTATAAAGATAGCGATATAATATAGAATCATAAAGCTCAGTAGTTTAGCTCGAGGAGGATGTAAAAAATGTTTCGAATTGGACAAGGTTTTGATGTACATGAATTCGCAGAGGGTAGACCGTTAATTATTGGTGGGGTTACAATTCCTCATGAGAAAGGATTAATCGGTCACTCCGATGCAGATGTATTGTTACATACAATCGCGGACGCTTGTTTAGGTGCAATTGCAGCAGGAGATATCGGAAAACATTTCCCTGATACAGACCCTGCCTTTAAAGATGCTGATTCAGCTGTATTGTTGCAAAAGGTTTGGGAATTTGTGCGTGAACAAGGTTATGAATTAGGAAATTTAGATTGTACAATTATTGCTCAAAAGCCAAAAATGGCACCACATATTGAAAGTATGCGTAAACGCATTAGTGAACTATTAGAAACGTCTATTGATAATATCAATGTAAAGGCAACAACAACAGAAAAATTAGGATTTACAGGTAGAGAAGAAGGAATTGCTTCTCAAGCAGTTGTTTTATTACAGAAAAAATAATGGTTTTTAATTCGTAAGATGGATAATCACATTTTTTTGGTGTACAATTATAGAATGTGTTGACATTAAGAATGGAAGGTGTACCAATTATGGAAAAGCAAGTGAGAGTGCGCTATGCGCCAAGTCCAACAGGACACTTACATATCGGAAATGCGCGTACGGCATTATTTAATTATTTATTTGCTCGTCATCAAGATGGTAAGTTTATTATTCGTATTGAAGATACTGATGTAAAACGTAATGTTGCTGGTGGAGAAGAAAGCCAATTAAAATACTTGAAATGGCTCGGTATGGACTGGGATGAAGGTGTTGATGTTGGTGGTGAATTTGGACCATATCGTCAAACAGAGCGTTTAGATATTTATAAAAAGTTATATGAAGATTTATTAGAGCGTGGTTTAGCTTACAAATGTTATATGACAGAAGAAGAACTAGAAGCAGAACGCGAAGGGCAAATTGCTCGTGGTGAAACACCTCGTTACGCAGGTAACCACCGTGATTTAACTGAAGCGCAAGTGAAAGAATTTGAAGCTGAGGGACGTATTCCAAGTATTCGTTTCCGTGTACCAGCTGACCGTGATTACACATTTAAAGATATTGTAAAAGATGAAGTTGCATTCCATTCAAATGATTTCGGTGATTTCGTTATTGTGAAAAAAGATGGGATTCCAACTTATAACTTTGCAGTAGCAGTAGATGATCACTTAATGGAAATTACACACGTGCTTCGTGGTGATGACCATATTTCAAACACTCCAAAACAAATGATGATTTATGAAGCTTTCGGTTGGGATATTCCACAATTCGGTCATATGACTTTAATTGTAAATGAAAGCCGTAAAAAATTAAGTAAGCGTGATGAATCTATTATTCAATTTATTGAGCAATATAAAGAGCTTGGATATCTTCCAGAAGCAATCTTTAACTTTATTGCATTACTAGGTTGGTCGCCAGTAGGAGAAGAAGAAATCTTCTCTCAAGAAGAGTTTATCAAAATGTTCGATGCAGCTCGTTTATCAAAATCACCTGCATTATTTGATTCTCAAAAACTAAAATGGATGAACAACCAATATATGAAAAAGCAAGATTTAGATACGGTAGTAGAATTAAGCTTACCGCATTTAGTGAAGGCTGGACGTATAGGTGAAACTTTAAGTGAACAAGAACAAGCGTGGATTCGTGATGTAATTGCGTTATATCATGAACAAATGAGCTTTGGAGCTGAAATTGTAGAGCTTTCTGAAATGTTCTTCAAAGATCATGTTGATTATGAAGAAGAAGGACAAGAAGTATTAAAAGGTGAACAAGTACCAGAAGTACTTCGTGCATTTGCTGGTCAAGTAGAAGCACTAGAAGCTATGGAACCGGCAGCAATTAAGGCGGCTATTAAGGCAGTTCAAAAGGAAACAGGTCATAAAGGTAAAAACTTATTTATGCCAATCCGTGTTGCAACTACTGGTCAAACACACGGCCCAGAGCTTCCTAATGCTATTGCACTTCTTGGAAAAGAAAAAGTTTTAAATCGTCTTCAAAAAGTAATTGGTTAACATTTTCTAGGTTTAGAAATATAATAAGTATACTTAAAACCTAATAAGGAAAAGCGACGAGAAGGAGAAGTAGAAAATCATGCTTTTTACAGAGAGAACCACCTTAGGCTGGAAGTGGTTTATAAGCGGGTTTTTGAAATGCCCCTTCGAGTCTTCTGCTGAACAGCAAATGGTTTTGCGAAACGTCTTAGGACGTAAAGTAAGCAGAAGCGGTGTACACCGTTATCAGAGATGAGTTTGAGGCTTTTTTAGCCTAAACAGAGTGGAACCGCGCTTATAAGGCGTCTCTGTCAATATGACAGAGGCGTCTTTTTTTATACCGTAAAACTGGGTGTGAGTATAAGCTTTATCCACGTGTATAAAGATTTAGGGGGATAAGTAGGGAGTTAGTTCACTCGAAAAAGCAGCCCATAAAGGGGAGGGAACGTCGATGTTTAAGAGGCTTCGGGAAGATATTGAAGTCGTTTTTGAACAGGATCCAGCGGCAAGAAGTTATTTCGAAGTCATTTTGACTTACTCTGGATTACATGCAGTTTGGGCCCATCGAATTGCACATGCTTTTTATAAAAAGAATTTCTTCTTTATTGCACGTTGGATCTCACAAGTTAGTCGTTTCTTTACTGGCATTGAGATTCATCCAGGAGCAACAATTGGTCGTCGTTTTTTCATTGACCATGGAATGGGGGTTGTAATTGGAGAAACGTGCGAAATTGGTGACAATGTAACGATCTATCAAGGGGTTACATTAGGTGGTACGGGTAAAGAAAAGGGAAAGAGGCACCCTACAATCCAGGATAATGTATTAATTGCAACGGGTGCTAAAGTACTAGGTTCTATTACAGTTGGAGAGAATTCTAAAATTGGAGCAGGTTCTGTCGTATTAAAAGAAGTCCCTGCACATTCTACAGTTGTAGGTATACCTGGCCGAGTCGTTATTCAAAATGGAGTAAAGATCGGTCAGGAATTAAATCATTCCGACCTTCCAGACCCAATTTTTGATAAATTAAAGGTCATGGAAGTAGAACTTGATAAATTGAAAAAACAACTTGAAGTAAAGGTAGAAAGGAAGGATAAAAATGACTATTCACATTTATAATACGTTAACACGTCAAAAGGAAGAGTTTATTCCATTAGAAGAAAATAAGGTGAAGATGTATGTATGCGGACCTACAGTTTATAACTATATTCACATCGGGAACGCAAGACCACCTATGGTATTTGATACAGTGCGCCGTTATTTAGAATATAAAGGGTACGATGTGCAGTATGTATCTAACTTTACTGACGTAGATGATAAATTAATTAAAGCAGCAAATGAGTTAGGCGAAGATGTGCCGACAATTGCGGACCGTTTCGTGGAAGCGTACTTTGAAGATGTAACGGCATTAGGTTGCAAACATGCAACAGTTCATCCGCGTGTAACAGAAAATATGGATATTATTATTGAATTTATTCAAGAACTTGTGAATAAAGGATATGCATATGAATCAGAAGGGGATGTGTACTTTAGAACGAAGGAATTCGAAGGGTACGGTAAGTTATCACATCAACCGATCGCGGACTTACGTCACGGTGCGCGTATTGAAGTAGGAGAAAAGAAACAAGACCCTCTTGATTTTGCACTATGGAAAGCTGCGAAAGAAGGAGAAATCTTCTGGGAAAGCCCTTGGGGTCAAGGTCGTCCAGGCTGGCATATCGAATGCTCGGCAATGGCGCGTAAATACTTAGGGGACACAATTGATATTCACGCCGGTGGTCAAGACTTGGCATTTCCTCATCATGAGAATGAAATTGCACAGTCTGAGGCGCTAACAGGAAAAACATTTGCACGTTATTGGATGCACAATGGATATATTAATATTAATAATGAGAAAATGTCTAAGTCACTTGGGAACTTCATTTTAGTTCACGATATCATTAAGCAATATGATCCGCAGTTAATTAGATTCTTTATGCTATCAGTACATTATCGTCACCCAATTAATTTCAGTGAAGAGTTATTACAAAGCACAAATAACGGACTGGAAAGAATTAAAACAGCTTACGGTAATTTGAAACACCGTATGGAAAGTAGTACGGATTTAACAGATCATAATGAGAAATGGTTAGCTGATCTGGAAAAATTCCAAACTGCATTTGAAGAAGCGATGAATGATGATTTCAATACTGCTAATGCAATCACTGAGTTATATAATGTAGCAAATCATGCAAATCAATATTTACTGGAAGAACATACGTCTACAGTGGTAATTCAAGCATACGTAAAACAACTTGAAACATTATTTGATATTTTAGGGTTAGAATTAGCACAAGAAGAGTTACTAGATGAAGAAATTGAGGCGCTTATTCAAAAACGTATTGAAGCTCGTAAAAATCGTGATTTTGCATTATCAGATCAAATTCGCGATGATTTAAAAGATCGTAATATTATTTTAGAAGATACCGCTCAAGGTACAAGATGGAAAAGAGGATAAGAATGATTGATGCAAAGCAATTAAACAGCTTAGCGTTAGCATATATGGGTGATGCGGTATATGAACAATATATCCGCTATCACCTACTTCAAAAAGGGAAGGTTCGTCCTAATCAGTTGCATCGATTAGGGACAAGCTTTGTTTCGGCAAAAGCACAGGCGAAAGTTGTTTATCATTTATTAGAGACAGCATTTTTAACTGAGGAAGAAGAGGCAGTACTAAGAAGAGGGCGTAATGCAAATTCAGGTACTGTTCCGAAAAATACAGATGTACAAACATATCGACATAGTACAGCCTTTGAAGCGTTAATTGGCTATCATCACTTATTAAATAATCGTGAAAGATTAGACGAAATTGTATATAAGGCAATTGCTGTTCTAGAAGAAAAGGAAGGGGGCACATCATCATGAGTAGTGAATATATTATCGGACGTAACCCTGTAATTGAAGCGTTACGATCAGGGAGAGATATTAATAAAATTTGGATCGCAGAAGGTGCTGCCAAAGGACAAGTACAAATTGTACTAGCACTAGCGAAAGAAAATAAAATTATTTTGCAACATGCACCAAAAAAGAAGTTAGATCAATTAGTTGAGGGGAACCATCAAGGTGTAATTGCTCAAGTGGCCGCATATCAATATGCGGAGCTAGAAGATCTATTTAAAGTAGCAGAGAAGCGTAACGAAGATCCGTTCTTCTTAATTCTAGATGAAATTGAAGACCCGCATAACCTAGGTTCTATTATGCGTACTGCGGACGCAACAGGGGCTCATGGAATTATAATTCCGAAAAGAAGAGCTGTGGGACTTACTGCATCAGTTGCGAAAGCATCTACTGGGGCAATTGAATATATTCCTGTTGCACGCGTAACGAATTTATCTCGTACAATCGATGAATTAAAAGAACGTGGACTTTGGATTGCTGGTACAGATGCAAAAGGGAAAACGGATTATCGTAATTTAGATGGTAAAATGCCAATTGGATTAGTAATTGGAAGTGAAGGAAAAGGTATGAGTCGTATTATTGGTGAAAAATGTGATTTCTTAATTACTTTACCGATGGTTGGTAAAGTTACATCCTTAAATGCTTCAGTGGCCGCAAGTTTGTTAATGTATGAGGTATATCGTAAACGTAACGAAATTGGTAAATAAAAAATGAACGATATTTTAATCGTTGACGGTTACAACATTATTGGAGCTTGGGGAGACTTGAAGAAACTACGGGATGTAGATTTGCAGTCATCAAGAGATGCACTGATTGATAAGATGGCGGATTACCAAGGTTACACAGGGACAAAGGTAATGATAGTTTTTGATGCGTATACAGTCCACGGTATTGAAAAAAAGATGAAACAATCGCGTGTGGAAGTTATATTCACGAGGAAGAATCAAACGGCAGATGAAAAGATAGAGCAACTTGCGATTGAACTTAGAAATATAAATACGCAAATATATGTTGCGACTTCTGATTATACGGAACAATGGGTTATATTTGCTCAAGGTGCGCTCCGGAAATCTGCGCGGGAATTAGAGTTGGAAGTACAAGCGATGGAGCAACAAGTAAGAAGGCGTACACAAGACACAAAAGAAAAGCAACCCGCCATGCGAAAGATATTTAGTAAAGATGTTACAGAAAAGTTAGAAAAATTAAGAAGAGGAGAGCGTTGAAGCATTGACGCTCTTTGTCTTTTTACTGTATAATATTGCTAAATAAATAGCGGTCGGAGGGATCAAGGTGGAAGCAGGCTTCGTAAGTGTAGGCGACGTTACATTTCGTGATTTAGAAGATGAGGCAATCGTTGAGTTAGTTCGAAAAGGTAATACTGACGCTCTAGAATATTTGATTCACAAATATAAGAACTTTGTTCGCGCGAAATCGAGATCTTATTTCTTAGTGGGTGCCGATCGAGAAGATATTGTTCAAGAAGGTATGATTGGATTGTTTAAAGCGATTCGTGATTATAAGGAGGACAAGCTGTCTTCATTCAAAGCATTTGCTGAACTGTGTATCACTCGACAAATTATTACCGCTATTAAAACAGCAACCAGGCAAAAGCATATTCCGTTAAATTCATATGTGTCTTTAGATAAACCGATTTATGACGAGGAATCTGATCGGACATTATTAGATGTTATTTCGGAAGCGAAGGTAACTGATCCTGAAGAAATGATTATAAGTCAGGAAGAATATACAGACATAGAATCTAAAATTTCTGAATTATTAAGCGATTTAGAAAGAAAAGTGCTTTCTTTATATCTAGACGGCCGTTCTTATCAAGAGATTTCGGAACAGTTAAATAGACATGTGAAATCTATTGATAACGCTTTACAGAGGGTGAAGCGGAAATTGGAACGATATATGGAAATGCGAGAGAGTACCACTTTAAATTCATAACAAGTACTACAGGTGTAAAAATCACCTGTTTTCTTTTTGTAGGGAGTACAAAAGGCATGACATTGACATTGTCTTTTATTGTATGATACATTTTTAGGGACATAATGTTACAAGGTTGGTGTAACTAATGAGGAAAAAAGTTGTACTCTCATGTGAAGAGTGTAAAAATCGAAACTACTCTACGATGAAAGATACGAGCTCAGTAGAGCGACTTGAAATAAAGAAATTTTGTAAAACATGCAATCAGCATACAGTTCACAAGGAAACAAAATAAATAATTGAAATAATACACTGGAGGTCCCGTAGATGCGTTTAACGAACTTTTTCGGCGATGTAGGTCGCGAAATGAAAAAAGTAAGTTGGCCTAAAAAAGATGAATTACTCCGTTCAACAGCGACTGTTATCGCTACAGTTGTCTTCTTTGCGATTTTCTTCGCAGTTGTTGATATGGGCATTTCTTCTTTAATTCGGTTAATTCTTGGTTAATTCTTGAATAAGAAGCACTTATCCATGATATAATGTTATTTATAAGAACTGTGTAAAAGCCCGGTGAACGGGTTTTTTCATTTGCGCAAAAAAATGTACGTCAGGGAGGGAAGGACGCTCGTCCTAAATGAATGGAAAAAAGTTGGTATGTTGTCCATACTTATTCTGGATATGAAAATAAAGTAAAAGCAAACCTAGAGAAACGTGTAGAATCAATGGGTATGCAAGATAAAATTTTCCGTGTTGTTGTCCCGGAAGAAGTAGAAGTAGAAATGAAAAATGGTAAAGAAAAATTAATGAAAAGAAAAGTGTTCCCAGGTTATGTATTAGTAGAATTAATCATGACTGATGACTCTTGGTATGTTGTACGTAACACACCAGGTGTAACTGGGTTCGTTGGTTCTTCTGGTTCTGGATCTAAACCATCACCTCTATTAGAAGAGGAAGTTGTTACCATTATGAAACATATGGGAATGGACAACGAGGTGGTTGATTTCGACTTTGAACTTCATGAGACAGTACGTGTAAATGAGGGGCCATTCGCAGATTATACAGGTGCTATCGAAGAAATTGATGTGGAGAAGAAGAAGGTTAGCGTGCTTGTGGACATGTTTGGTCGCGAGACTCCAGTTGAACTTGACTTCCATCAAATTGAAAAATTATAAAATGAAACTTGAAATGAATTGTAAAAAGTGATAATATCTTTTAAGTCAGTACGTCTTCGTTATCGGAGACGTTTTTTGAAAGATTTTATCCTTAGAGATAAAATATGACGTGGGAGGGCAAATCACTGTCCAATTGACCACATCACGGACTTAAGGAGGTGTGTCTCGTGGCTAAAAAGGTAATTAAAATGGTAAAGCTTCAAATTCCTGCAGGTAAAGCTAACCCAGCTCCACCAGTTGGTCCAGCATTAGGACAAGCAGGTGTTAACATCATGGGCTTCTGTAAAGAGTTTAACGCTCGTACAGCAGATCAAGCTGGTCTTATCATCCCTGTTGAAATTACGGTATTTGAGGACCGTTCATTCACTTTCATTACTAAAACTCCTCCTGCTGCTGTTCTTCTTAAGAAAGTAGCTGGTATTGAGTCTGGTTCTGGTGAACCAAACCGTAATAAAGTGGCAACTGTTAAGCGTGATAAAGTACGCGAAATCGCTGAAACTAAAATGCCTGACCTAAACGCTGCTAGCGTAGAAGCTGCAATGCGTATGGTTGAAGGTACTGCACGCAGTATGGGCATCGTTATCGAAGACTAATTCGATTTGTTTTTTAAAAAAGGTTGCGGGTCTGGAATTCCAATTCGCAACCTTTATTATCGTAAATGATTATCGTTTTTAAATAAATGGGTGGCGCGCATCCTCAGGTTATACCTGAAAATAAGCGTAAACGTGGGAGGTTATTCCGCTAAAACCACATTCGAGGAGGAAATAAAAATGGCTAAAAGAGGTAAAAAGTACGTAGAAGCTGCAAAGCTTGTTGATCGTGCAGCTGCTTACTCTGCAACAGAAGCAGTAGAATTAGTAAAGAAAACAAACACAGCTAAATTTGATGCAACTGTAGAAGCTGCATTCCGTTTAGGTGTTGACCCTAAGAAAGCTGACCAACAAATCCGTGGTGCAGTTGTTCTTCCACACGGTACTGGTAAAGTACAACGTGTATTAGTATTCGCTAAAGGTGAAAAAGCTAAAGAAGCTGAAGCTGCTGGAGCTGACTTCGTAGGCGATGCTGATTACATCGGTAAAATCCAACAAGGTTGGTTCGATTTCGATGTAGTAGTAGCAACTCCTGACATGATGGGTGAAGTTGGTAAACTTGGTCGCGTATTAGGACCTAAAGGTTTAATGCCAAACCCTAAAACTGGAACAGTTACTTTCGATGTAACTAAAGCTGTTAACGAAATCAAAGCTGGTAAAGTTGAATACCGCGTTGATAAAGCTGGTAACATCCACGTTCCAATCGGTAAAGTATCTTTCGAAGATGCTAAATTAGTAGAAAACTTCAGAACAATCGCTGACACTTTACAAAAAGTTAAGCCAGCTGCTGCAAAAGGTACTTACATGAAGAACGTAACAGTTGCTTCTACAATGGGACCTGGCGTACGTGTAGACGTTTCTACATTAGCGTAAATTTTGGAAGTTGACTTCATAAAGAAGTTTTAATATAATCATTTATGTTGTGAATTTAATTAGTGTACCGTAGACAGTAGGTGTCAATAGACTTAATTTCCTACCTAGGTGTTAATATACGAAGCGGAATTTTTTTCTGTGACTATATGCCTCCATGTCTACAAGTTGGGCATGGAGGTTTTTAGTGCACTTTCGGTACATCTTCTATATAATCTACAGGAGGTGTAATAACATGAGCAAAGTAATCGAAACTAAACAACAAGTTGTAACTGAAATCGCGGACAAACTTCGCGCTAGTAAATCTACAATCGTTGTTGACTACCGTGGTTTAACAGTTTCTGAAGCAACAGAATTACGTAAGCAATTACGTGAAGCTGGCGTTGAGTTCAAAGTTTACAAAAACTCTCTAACTCGTCGTGCTGCAGAATCTGCTGAAATGGCTGAGTTAAATGAATTCTTAACAGGACCAAACGCAATCGCGTTCAGTAACGAGGATGTAGTTGCTCCTGCGAAAGTATTAAACGACTTCGCTAAAGATCATGAAGCTTTAGAAATTAAAGCGGGCGTAATCGAAGGTAAACTTGTAACACTTGATGAGGTTAAAGCTATCGCTACTCTTCCATCACGTGAAGGCTTACTTTCTATGCTTCTTAGCGTTCTTCAAGCTCCAATCCGTAACCTTGCACTTGCTACTAAAGCAGTTGCAGACCAAAAGGAAGAGCAAGGCGCTTAATTTTTTAAAAGATAATTACGTATTATCGATAAAACAATACAAACCTATTTAAGGGAGGATATTTACAATGACTAAAGAACAAATCATTGAAGCAGTTAAATCTATGACTGTATTAGAACTTAACGACTTAGTAAAAGCTATCGAGGAAGAATTCGGCGTAACTGCTGCTGCTCCTGTAGCTGTTGCTGGTGGCGCTGGAGAAGCTGCTGCTGAGAAAACTGAATTTGATGTGGAACTAACTAGCGCTGGTGCACAAAAAATCAAAGTTATCAAAGTTGTTCGTGAAATCACTGGTCTTGGCTTAAAAGAAGCTAAAGAATTAGTTGACAACACTCCAAAAGTAATCAAAGAAGCTGCTGCTAAAGAAGAAGCTGAAGAAATCAAAGCTAAACTTGAAGAAGTTGGCGCTGCTGTAGAAGTTAAGTAATTAACTTTTGATGCTTTAAAAAAAGCTCGCTCTCATGCGAGCTTTTTTTTTAACTGTAAAGAAAAGAGGTGGCCATATGGCAGACCATTATTTTTCTAACGACCCTTCTAGTAAAAGTGATCGTAAGCGATGGGAATTTACGCTTCGTGGATCTCAATTTACTTTCTTATCTGACCGTGGGGTGTTCTCGAAAAACGAAGTGGACTTTGGTTCTCGTCTTTTAATTGAAGCGTTTCAAGTGCCGGATATTAAAGGTGACATATTAGACGTAGGTTGTGGATATGGACCAATTGGTTTATCGTTGGCGAAAGAGTTTCAAGACCGTAAAGTTCACATGGTGGATGTGAATGAAAGGGCACTTGAGCTTGCAAAAGAAAATGCCGCTAACAATAGAATTGGAAATGTGCACATTTTTCAAAGTAGCGTCTATGAAAATGTAGATGGTATGTATGCTGCTATTCTATCTAATCCTCCAATTCGTGCAGGTAAAGATATCGTGCATGAGATTTTAGAAAAAGCTGTAGAACATTTAGTTCCAGGTGGAGAGTTGTGGATTGTTATTCAAAAGAAACAAGGTGCACCATCTGCGCTGAAGAAACTAGAAGAAGTGTTTTCTGAAGTCGAAGTTGTAGAAAAGAAAAAAGGATATTATATCATAAAATCAAAAAAACGTTGACGGTTATTTTTGGCTATGTTAACATTATACAATGCCAATATATGATTTTCTGCGTTGAGAAAGATGTATATTTTTGTTTCTCTTGGAAAAGATAGTAAAATCAGCAGATTATGAAACAGAATGATGGTTTTCTTATAGAAGCCATTTTTCTTTTTTGAACAGGTAGAAAGACTCAACGTATTTATCTTTAAGAGAAAAAAGACTACGCTAAATAGCAGTAGTTGTATTTATTTGTGATTTTGCACAAATTTTTTTGTGCATTTATAATACTCATGATTTGAGGGGTGAAGCAGTTGACAGGTCAACTAGTTCAATACGGACGCCACCGCCAACGAAGAAGTTATGCCCGTATTAGTGAAGTATTAGAGTTACCAAATCTTATCGAAATTCAAACCTCTTCTTATCAGTGGTTTCTTGATGAGGGTTTGCGAGAAATGTTCCAAGACATTTCTCCGATTGAAGACTTTACGGGAAATCTATCGCTTGAATTTATCGACTACAGCTTAGGTGAACCTAAATACTCTGTAGACGAATGCAAAGAGCGTGATGTGACGTATGCAGCACCACTTCGTGTAAAAGTGCGTCTAATCAACAAGGAAACTGGTGAAGTAAAAGAACAAGATGTGTTCATGGGAGATTTCCCACTCATGACAGAGACTGGAACATTCGTAATTAACGGTGCAGAACGTGTTATCGTTTCCCAGTTAGTTCGCTCTCCAAGCGTATACTATAGTGGCAAAGTGGATAAAAACGGAAAACGTGGTTTTACTGCTACTGTAATTCCAAACCGCGGAGCTTGGTTAGAGTATGAGACAGATGCTAAGGATGTTGTATATGTGCGTATTGACCGTACGCGTAAACTTCCTGTAACTGTTTTGTTACGCGCATTAGGGTTTGGCTCTGATCAAGAAATCACCGAGCTTTTAGGTGATAACGAATACTTAAGCAACACATTAGAAAAAGACAACACAGATAGCACAGAAAAAGCATTGCTTGAAATTTATGAGCGCCTACGTCCTGGTGAACCACCAACAGTAGAAAATGCTAAGAGCTTACTTGTGTCTCGTTTCTTTGATCCAAAGCGCTACGATTTAGCAAATGTAGGTCGCTACAAGATCAACAAAAAGTTACACATTAAAAACAGATTGTTTAATCAACGTTTAGCTGAAACATTAGTGGATCCAGAAACTGGTGAAATTTTAGCGGCAGAAGGAACAATCTTAGATCGTCGTACACTTGATCGCATTTTACCTTACTTAGAGAAAAACATTGGATTCAAAACAGCGAAACCAATGGGTGGAGTGGTAGAAGGCGATGTTGAGCTGCAATCTATTAAGATTTATGCTCCTGAGTCAGAAGGCGAGCGCGTAATTAACGTAATTGGTAATGCAAATATTACTCGCGATGTAAAACACATCACACCAGGTGATATCCTTGCTTCTATCAGTTACTTCTTCAACCTACTATATAAAGTAGGGGATACAGATGATATCGACCACTTAGGAAACCGTCGTCTGCGTTCTGTTGGAGAACTATTACAAAATCAATTCCGTATCGGTCTTTCTCGTATGGAACGTGTTGTTCGTGAGAGAATGTCGATCCAAGATACAAATGCAATTACACCACAGGCATTAATTAATATTCGTCCTGTTATTGCATCTATTAAAGAGTTCTTCGGAAGTTCTCAGTTATCTCAGTTCATGGACCAAACAAATCCGTTAGCAGAGTTAACTCACAAACGAAGATTATCTGCATTAGGACCTGGTGGTTTAACGCGTGAGCGCGCAGGCTTTGAAGTACGTGACGTTCACTACTCTCACTATGGTCGTATGTGTCCGATTGAAACACCAGAGGGACCAAACATCGGTTTGATTAACTCATTATCTTCGTTCGCGAAAGTAAATGAGTTTGGTTTCATTGAAACACCATACCGTCGTGTTGACCCAGAAACTGGTCTTGTAACAGGGCATGTTGATTATTTAACAGCAGATGAAGAAGATAATTATGTTGTAGCCCAAGCGAATATGAAATTATCTGAAGAAGGAGAATTCCTTGATGAAGATATCGTAGCTCGTTTCCGTGGTGAAAACATTGTCACAAATAAAGAACGCATCGACTACATGGATGTATCACCAAAACAAGTAGTGTCGGCAGCGACAGCTTGTATTCCGTTCTTAGAAAACGATGACTCTAACCGCGCACTTATGGGAGCGAACATGCAACGTCAGGCGGTTCCGTTAATGAATCCGGAATCTCCGATTGTAGGTACAGGTATGGAGTACGTATCAGCAAAAGACTCAGGTGCTGCAGTAATCTGTAAACACCCTGGTATTGTTGAACGAGTAGAAGCACGTGAAGTTTGGGTACGTCGCTATGTAGAAGTTGACGGTCAAACAGTAAAAGGCGACTTAGATCGCTACAAAATGCAAAAATTCATTCGTTCTAACCAAGGAACTTGCTACAACCAACGTCCAATCGTAAGTGTTGGAAATGAAGTTGTAAAAGGTGAAATCCTTGCGGATGGTCCTTCTATGGAATTAGGTGAACTAGCACTTGGACGTAACGTGCTTGTTGGCTTCATGACTTGGGACGGTTATAACTACGAGGATGCGATCATTATGAGTGAGCGCCTTGTAAAAGATGATGTGTACACTTCTATTCATATTGAAGAATATGAGTCAGAAGCTCGTGATACGAAGCTTGGACCAGAAGAAATTACACGTGACATTCCAAACGTTGGGGAAGATGCATTACGCAACCTTGACGAGCGCGGTATCATTCGCGTTGGTGCGGAAGTAAAAGATGGAGATTTACTTGTTGGTAAAGTAACACCTAAAGGTGTAACAGAATTAACAGCTGAAGAACGTCTATTACATGCTATCTTTGGAGAAAAAGCGCGTGAAGTACGTGATACATCACTACGTGTACCACACGGTGGTGGCGGTATTATCTTAGACGTAAAAGTATTCAACCGTGAAGATGGCGACGAATTGCCACCAGGCGTGAATCAACTTGTGCGTGCATATATCGTTCAAAAACGTAAAATTTCTGAAGGTGACAAGATGGCCGGACGTCACGGTAACAAAGGTGTTATCTCTCGTATTTTACCAGAAGAAGATATGCCTTACTTACCAGACGGTACGCCAATCGATATCATGTTAAACCCATTAGGGGTACCATCTCGTATGAATATCGGTCAGGTATTAGAGCTTCATCTTGGTATGGCAGCAAGATACCTTGGCATTCACATTGCAACACCAGTATTCGATGGTGCTCGTGAGGAAGATGTTTGGGGCACAATTGAAGAAGCTGGTATGGCAAATGACGCGAAAACAATCCTGTATGACGGACGTACTGGTGAACCATTCGATAACCGTGTATCTGTTGGTGTCATGTATATGATCAAACTTGCGCACATGGTTGACGATAAACTTCATGCTCGTTCTACTGGACCATACTCACTTGTAACGCAGCAGCCTCTTGGAGGTAAAGCTCAGTTCGGTGGACAGCGTTTCGGTGAGATGGAGGTTTGGGCACTTGAAGCTTATGGTGCTGCTTATACTCTTCAAGAAATCTTAACAGTGAAGTCTGATGATGTTGTTGGACGTGTTAAGACGTATGAAGCAATTGTTAAAGGCGAAAATGTTCCAGAACCAGGCGTTCCTGAATCATTCAAAGTATTGATTAAAGAGCTGCAAAGTTTAGGTATGGACGTTAAAATGATGTCTAGCGACGATACAGAAATTGAAATGCGTGATACGGAAGATGACGATGATCATCAATCAGCAGACAAATTGAATGTCGAAGTTGAGACAACTAAGGAATAATTGGGATAACCTGTAGACTAAAAGGGAGGTAGGCCCCTTGATAGATGTAAATAACTTTGAATATATGAAGATTGGACTTGCTTCACCTGACAAGATTCGTTCTTGGTCATACGGTGAAGTTAAGAAACCAGAAACAATTAACTATCGTACGTTAAAGCCTGAAAAAGATGGCTTGTTCTGTGAGCGTATTTTCGGACCACAAAAGGACTGGGAATGTCATTGCGGAAAATACAAACGTGTACGTTATAAAGGTGTAGTTTGTGATCGATGTGGCGTTGAAGTAACGCGTGCGAAAGTGCGTCGTGAACGTATGGGTCATATCGAATTAGCTGCTCCTGTATCTCATATTTGGTATTTCAAAGGTATCCCGAGCCGCATGGGACTTGTCTTAGACATGTCCCCTCGCGCGCTTGAAGAAGTAATTTATTTCGCTTCTTATGTTGTAACAGAAAGTGGAGATACACCACTTGATAAGAAGCAATTACTTTCTGAAAAAGAATACCGTGCATATCGTGATCGATATGGTAGCACATTCCAAGCTGCTATGGGTGCAGAAGCGATTAAAAAGCTATTACAAGACATCGATTTAGATAAAGAAGTAGACTTCTTAAAAGAAGAATTAAAAACAGCACAAGGACAACGCCGTACTCGTGCTATTAAACGTCTAGAAGTATTAGAAGCATTCCGTAATTCTGGAAATGAGCCATCTTGGATGATCTTAGATGTTCTACCAGTAATCCCACCAGAACTACGCCCAATGGTACAGTTAGATGGTGGACGTTTTGCTACTTCTGACTTAAACGACTTATACCGTCGTGTAATTAACCGTAACAACCGTTTAAAACGTCTATTGGACTTAGGTGCACCAAGCATTATCGTTCAGAACGAAAAACGTATGTTACAAGAAGCTGTAGACGCATTAATCGATAATGGTCGTCGTGGCCGTCCAGTTACTGGACCAGGTAACCGTCCATTAAAATCACTATCTCACATGCTTAAAGGTAAACAAGGACGCTTCCGTCAAAACTTATTAGGTAAACGTGTTGACTACTCTGGTCGTTCTGTAATCGTTGTAGGACCGAACTTAAAGATGTACCAATGTGGATTACCAAAAGAGATGGCGCTTGAACTGTTCAAACCTTTCGTAATGAAAGAGTTAGTTGAAAAAGGATTAGCACACAACATTAAGAGTGCGAAACGTAAAATCGAGCGTGTACAACCTGAAGTTTGGGACGTTTTAGAATCTGTGATTAAAGAACATCCAGTACTTCTAAACCGCGCACCAACACTTCACCGTCTTGGTATTCAGGCGTTTGAACCTACATTAGTAGAAGGTCGCGCAATCCGTCTTCACCCACTTGTATGTACTGCATACAACGCGGACTTTGACGGTGACCAAATGGCCGTTCACGTACCTTTATCATCAGAAGCACAAGCAGAAGCTCGTCTTCTTATGTTAGCGGCACAAAACATCTTGAACCCGAAAGACGGTAAACCAGTTGTTACTCCATCTCAGGATATGGTATTAGGTAACTACTACTTAACACTTGAGCGTGAAGGTGCAATCGGTGAAGGTATGGTCTTCAAAGATGCGAACGAGGCATTACTTGCATACCAAAATGGATATGTACATCTTCATACACGTGTTGCAGTAGCTGCAAGCGCAGTAAACAACGCAACATTTACTGAAGAACAAAAGAGTATGCTTCTATTAACAACAGTTGGTAAATTAATATTTAACGAAATCTTACCAGAGTCGTTCCCTTATATTAATGAACCAACAAATTCAAACCTTGAAAAAGAAACACCAGCGAAATATTTCGTTGAAAAAGGTGCGAACATTAAAGAGATTATTGCTAGTCGCGAAGAAGTGGCGCCATTCAGCAAGAAAATCCTTGGTAACATCATTGCGGAAGTGTTTAAACGTTTCAAAATTACAGAAACGTCTCGCATGCTTGACCGTATGAAAAACTTAGGATTCAAGTACTCTACAAAAGCTGGTATTACAGTTGGGGTATCTGACATTCTTGTATTAGGTGAAAAAGATGAAATTCTCCACGAAGCACAAGCAAAAGTAGATAATGTAATTAAACAATTCCGTCGCGGTTTAATCACGGAAGAAGAACGTTACGATCGCGTTATCTCTATTTGGAGTAATGCAAAAGATGTTATCCAAGGAAAACTGATGAAATCCTTGAATAAACGCAACCCAATCTTCATGATGAGTGATTCCGGTGCCCGTGGTAACGCATCGAACTTTACTCAGCTTGCTGGTATGCGTGGTCTGATGGCCAATCCATCTGGTCGTATCATCGAACTTCCAATCAAATCAAGTTTCCGTGAAGGTTTAACAGTACTTGAGTACTTCATCTCTACGCATGGTGCGCGTAAAGGTCTTGCCGATACAGCACTGAAAACTGCCGATTCTGGTTACTTAACACGTCGTCTTGTTGACGTTGCACAAGATGTAATCGTTCGTGAAGATGATTGTGGAACAGATCGCGGTTTATTAATTGGTGCGATTAAAGAGGGTAATGAAGTTATCGAGTCATTATATGATCGTCTTGTTGGACGTTTTGCAAGAAAAACTGTAAAACATCCTGAAACAGGTGAAGTATTAGTTGCTGAAAATCAATTAATTACTGAAGATATCGCTCATATCGTTGAAAATTCGGGTGTTGAAACTGTAAACATTCGTTCAGCGTTCACGTGTAACACTCGCCACGGTGTATGTAAGAAGTGTTACGGCCGTAACTTAGCAACTGGAACAGACGTAGAGGTAGGGGAAGCGGTAGGTATTATCGCAGCTCAATCTATCGGTGAGCCAGGTACACAGTTAACGATGCGTACGTTCCATACAGGTGGGGTTGCCGGAGATGATATCACTCAAGGTTTACCTCGTATCCAAGAGATCTTCGAAGCTCGTAATCCGAAAGGTCAGGCAGTTATCAGTGAAATCGACGGTGTTATCGCAGCGATCAACGATGTTAAAGATCGCCAAGAAGTAGTTGTACAGGGTGAAGTTGAAACTCGTACGTATGCTATTCCTTACGGTGCTCGTCTGAAAGTAATTCCAGGACAGCAAATTAGCCACGGTAAAGAGTTAACAGAAGGTTCTATTGATCCGAAAGAATTACTAAAAGTAACGGACATTACGGCAGTTCAAGAATACTTATTACGTGAAGTTCAAAAAGTATACCGTATGCAAGGGGTAGAAATTGGTGACAAACACGTAGAAGTAATGGTACGCCAAATGTTACGTAAAGTTCGTGTAAGTGATGCAGGTGAAACAGATGTATTACCAGGAACATTACTAGATATCCATCAGTTTACTGATGCCAATGCGAAGGTGTTACTACAAGGTAAACAACCAGCAACAGCTAGACCTGTTCTACTTGGTATTACAAAAGCTTCACTTGAAACAGATTCATTCTTATCTGCAGCATCGTTCCAAGAAACAACTCGTGTCTTAACTGATGCAGCAATTAAGGGTAAACGTGATGAGCTTCTAGGATTGAAAGAAAATGTTATTATCGGTAAACTTGTTCCTGCTGGAACAGGTATGAATCGTTATCGCAAAGTGGATCTTGTTAAAACAACACAAGATGACATGAATGTAGAAAACGATGAAGTTTATGTGGAACAGTAAAATTTTCCGTCGTAAATTTTGTATAAAAACAGTTAATCCTAGTTGACATTGTATGAGTCAAAATGTTACTATAAGCAAGGTTGCTCCTGAACGATGCTTTGGAGGATATTTATATGTCTTATCAAAAAGTGTCAAATGCTGAAAATGTGGTCGTTGGTCATAAACGCACATTGGAAGCAATCAAAAATGGTATAGTTAAAGAAGTTGTCATTGCAGAAGATGCTGATATGCGGTTAACCCATGTTATCATTCGTACTGCATTGCAACATAACATACCCATAACAAAAGTTGAATCAGTTCGTAAACTTGGAAAAGTTGCGGGGATTCAAGTGGGAGCTTCAGCAATAGGAATAATAAGTTAAAACTGTTTTTGTGAGGAGAGAGCATTTGCTCTCCCTTGCAAAAACTTTGTTTTCAACTAATAATGAACCACCTGGATATGTGGTCATACAAACATGCGAAGGGAGGATAATCAAATGCCTACTATTAACCAATTAGTGAGAAATGGTCGTACTGATAAAGTATGGAAATCTAAATCACCTGCGTTAAACAAAGGTTTTAACTCTTTAAAGAAAAAATCAACTGATATCTCTGCACCTCAAAAACGTGGTGTATGTACTCGTGTTGGTACAATGACTCCAAAGAAACCAAACTCAGCGTTACGTAAATATGCTCGTGTTCGTTTAACAAATGGTATTGAGGTAACAGCATACATCCCAGGTATCGGTCACAACTTACAAGAGCACAGCGTAGTATTAATTCGCGGTGGTCGTGTAAAAGACTTACCAGGGGTACGTTACCACATCGTTCGTGGTGCGCTTGATACAGCTGGTGTTGACAAGCGTATGCAAGGCCGTTCTAAATACGGTACTAAAAAGCCAAAAGCGGCTAAGAAATAATAACTTTTTAATGAAAGGAGGAACTCAATATGCCTCGTAAAGGACCTGTTGCAAAACGTGACGTGTTACCAGATCCAATGTACAATTCAAAGCTAGTAACACGCCTTATCAACAAAATGATGGTTGACGGTAAAAAAGGTAAATCTCAAACAATTCTTTATAATGCGTTCGATATCGTAAGCGAACGTACTGGTAAAGAGCCAATGGAAGTATTCGAGCAAGCTCTTAAGAACATTATGCCTGTTCTTGAAGTACGCGCTCGTCGTGTTGGTGGTGCTAACTACCAAGTTCCAGTTGAGGTTCGTCCAGAACGCCGTACAACTTTAGGTCTTCGTTGGTTAGTAAACTACGCTCGTCTTCGTGGTGAAAAAACTATGGAAGAGCGTCTTGCTAACGAAATCTTAGATGCAGCTAACAACGCTGGTGCATCTGTTAAGAAACGTGAAGACACTCATAAAATGGCAGAAGCTAACAAAGCATTTGCTCATTACCGTTGGTAGGATACAACGTAAAATAAATGTAAGCATAGACCGCTTTATTTGTCGCTTATGGAAGTGTGGAGAGGGAGAATGCCTCTCCCTTTCAATGGCGCTCGTTTTACATAATGAGAGTACTGGACATACTGACATATGTAACAATATAAAGTGGCTTTTTTGCTACTTAAAATAAAAAATCCAATCCATATATGGAAGGAGCAAGACACCAAATGGGAAGAGAGTTCTCTTTAGAAAACACTCGTAATATTGGTATCATGGCTCACATCGATGCTGGTAAAACAACAGCTACTGAGCGTATTCTGTACTACACAGGACGTATTCATAAAATCGGTGAAACTCACGAAGGTGCATCTCAGATGGACTGGATGGAGCAAGAGCAAGAGCGTGGTATCACAATTACTTCTGCTGCAACTACAGCACAATGGAAAGGTCACCGTGTAAACATCATTGACACTCCAGGTCACGTAGACTTCACAGTAGAAGTAGAACGTTCTTTACGCGTACTTGATGGCGCGGTAGCAGTACTTGATGCACAATCTGGTGTTGAACCACAAACAGAAACTGTTTGGCGTCAGGCTACTACTTATGGCGTACCTCGTATCGTATTCGTTAACAAAATGGATAAGATTGGTGCGGACTTCTTATACTCTGTAGGAACAATCCACGATCGTTTACAAGCAAACGCACATCCAATTCAGTTACCAATCGGTGCTGAAGATGAGTTCAATGGTATCATTGACCTTGTTGAAGAATGTGCTTACATGTACGGTAACGATTTAGGAACAGACATTCAACGTGTTGAGATTCCTGAAGAGCACAAAGAACTAGCTGAAGAATACCGTGGAAAACTTATCGAAGCGGTAGCTGAGCTAGATGAAGAAATGATGATGAAGTACCTAGAAGGTGAAGAAATCACTGTAGAAGAGCTTAAAGCTGGTATCCGTAAGGCTACAACTTCTGTAGAATTCTTCCCAGTAATCTGTGGTTCTGCATTCAAAAACAAAGGTGTTCAAATTCTGTTAGACGCAGTTATCGACTACCTACCATCTCCATTAGACGTACCTGCTATTAAAGGTATCGTTCCTGATACAGATGAAGAAGTAGAACGTAAGTCTAGCGATGAAGAGCCTTTCTCAGCATTAGCATTCAAAATCATGACTGACCCTTATGTTGGTAAGTTAACGTTCTTCCGTGTGTACTCTGGTGTGTTAAACTCTGGATCATACGTGAAAAACTCAACTAAAGGTAAGCGTGAGCGTGTAGGTCGTATCCTACAAATGCACGCTAACAGCCGTGAAGAGATCTCAACAGTTTACGCTGGTGACATCGCTGCTGCTGTAGGTTTAAAAGATACTACTACTGGTGATACTCTTTGTGACGAGAAGAGCCTTGTTATCCTTGAGTCTATGGAATTCCCAGAGCCAGTTATCTCTGTAGCTATCGAACCAAAATCTAAAGCTGACCAAGATAAAATGGGTACAGCATTAGCTAAGCTTTCTGAAGAAGATCCAACATTCCGTGCTCACACTGACCAAGAAACTGGCCAAACAATCATCGCTGGTATGGGTGAACTTCACCTTGATATCATCGTTGACCGTATGCGCCGTGAGTTCAAAGTTGAAGCAAACGTTGGTGCTCCTCAGGTAGCATACCGTGAGACTTTCCGCTCTGCTGCGAAAGTTGAAGGTAAGTTCGCTCGTCAATCTGGTGGACGTGGACAATTCGGACACGTTTGGATTGAGTTTGAACCTAACGAAGAAGGTAAAGGATTCGAATTCGAAAACAAGATCGTCGGTGGTGTTGTTCCACGTGAATACATCCCAGCTGTAGGCGCAGGTCTTGAAGATGCACTTAAAAATGGTGTACTTGCTGGATATCCAGTAGTAGACATTAAAGCTGCATTAGTTGACGGATCTTACCATGATGTCGATTCATCTGAGATGGCGTTCAAAATCGCTGCATCTATGGCACTTAAAGCTGCGGTTTCTAAATGTAACCCAGTAATCCTTGAGCCAATGATGAAAGTTGAAGTTGTAATTCCTGAAGAGTACATGGGTGACATTATGGGTGACGTAACATCTCGTCGTGGACGTGTAGAAGGTATGGAAGCTCGCGGTAACGCTCAAGTTGTTCGCGCTATGGTTCCACTTTCTGAAATGTTCGGTTATGCAACGTCATTACGTTCTAACACTCAAGGACGCGGAACATTCTCTATGGTGTTTGACCACTATGAAGAAGTACCAAAGTCTGTTTCTGAAGAAATTATCAAAAAAAATAAAGGTGAATAATTGATTTTTATCGATTGTTCAAGTATAACTACTTATGTAAGCTTAGAAAGTGGGACGCAAGTTTCGCTTTCTAGACTAAATATAAAATAACCTATATAAACTAAGGAGGAATTTAGAATGGCTAAAGCTAAATTCGAACGTTCTAAACCCCATGTTAACATCGGTACAATCGGCCACGTTGACCATGGTAAAACTACATTAACTGCTGCGATCACTACAGTTCTTGCAAAAGCTGGTGGTGCTGAAGCACGCGGATACGATCAAATCGATGCTGCTCCAGAAGAAAGAGAGCGCGGTATCACAATCTCAACTGCACACGTTGAGTACGAAACTGAAACTCGTCACTATGCACACGTTGACTGCCCAGGTCACGCTGACTATGTTAAAAACATGATCACTGGTGCTGCTCAAATGGACGGCGGTATCTTAGTAGTATCTGCTGCTGATGGCCCAATGCCTCAAACTCGTGAGCACATCCTTCTTTCTCGTCAAGTAGGTGTACCTTACATCGTTGTATTCTTAAACAAATGCGACATGGTAGACGACGAAGAATTATTAGAATTAGTAGAAATGGAAGTTCGCGACCTATTATCTGAATACGGATTCCCAGGCGACGACATTCCTGTAATCAAAGGTTCTGCTCTTAAAGCTCTTCAAGGAGAAGCTGATTGGGAAGCAAAAATCATTGAATTAATGGCTGAAGTTGATGCTTACATCCCAACTCCAGAACGTGAAACTGACAAACCATTCTTAATGCCTGTAGAGGATGTATTCTCTATCACAGGTCGTGGTACAGTTGCTACTGGTCGTGTTGAGCGCGGTATCGTTAAAGTTGGTGACGTTGTAGAAATCATCGGTCTTGCTGAAGAAAATGCTTCTACAACTGTAACTGGTGTAGAAATGTTCCGTAAACTTCTTGACCAAGCTCAAGCTGGTGACAACATCGGTGCTTTACTTCGTGGGGTTGCTCGTGAAGACATCCAACGTGGACAAGTACTTGCAAAAAGCGGTTCTGTAAAAGCTCACGCTAAATTCAAAGCTGAAGTTTTCGTATTATCTAAAGAAGAAGGTGGACGTCACACTCCATTCTTCGCTAACTACCGTCCACAGTTCTACTTCCGTACAACTGACGTAACTGGTATCATCCAATTACCAGAAGGTACTGAAATGGTAATGCCTGGTGACAACGTAGAAATGACTATCGAACTTATCGCTCCAATCGCTATCGAAGAGGGAACTAAATTCTCTATTCGTGAAGGTGGACGTACAGTAGGTTACGGCGTAGTTGCTACTATCGTTGAGTAATCTTAACTGATATAAAAAACCCCGAGGGATTTTCCCTTGGGGTTTTTGTTTGCATTTATATAATGAACAAAATGATTGTTTCATATTTTGACGAGTTTCTTCTATAGTAATGTAAAATCATCAAAACCAAAATCCAGAAACTGTAAAATGAATTCTGCTAGATGAAAACTTGAAATTCTTTAAAGTGCCATGTATAATAGCAAAAGTAGAGAAAAGCAGATGCAAACAAAAAGATGCTTGCATCTAGACGAATAACATTGTATAATAGACAATGTTGGTCTTTGACTGCGATGAAGTGGAAGGTTGCTGACACACCCGGCCGCTTTGCCATGGCATGGTGTGAGGAAATTTCCATGGAGAAGGTCTATTTTAGAAATAGGCGAACGAAGGAGGGAAAATAATGGCAAAAGAAAAAATTCGTATCCGTTTAAAAGCTTACGATCACCGTATTCTTGATCAGTCAGCTGAGAAAATTGTAGAAACAGCTAAGCGTTCTGGGGCAACAGTTTCTGGTCCGATCCCATTACCAACTGAAAAAACTGTTTACACAATTCTTCGTGCTGTTCATAAGTACAAAGATTCTCGTGAGCAATTCGAAATGCGCACGCACAAACGTCTAATCGACATCGTGAGTCCTACTCCACAAACAGTAGATTCATTAATGCGTTTAGACTTACCATCTGGTGTAGATATCGAAATCAAACTATAATTTATATAACTTAAAAATGTAGGAGGTGTAACTCATGACCAAAGGAATCTTAGGAAGAAAGATCGGTATGACTCAAGTATTTGCTGAGAACGGTGAGTTAATCCCAGTAACAGTTATCGCTGCTAATCCAAACGTTGTTCTTCAAAAGAAAACAACTGAAACTGATGGCTACAACGCAATTCAGTTAGGATTTGAAGATAAGCGTGAAAAGTTAACTAACAAACCTGAACAAGGCCACACTGCTAAAGCATCTACAACTCCTAAGCGCTTCATTCGCGAAATCCGCGATGCAGACGTGGACGGATTAGAGGTTGGTCAAGAGGTAAAAGTTGACGTATTCGCTACAGGTGAAATCGTTGATGTAACAGGAATTTCTAAAGGTAAAGGTTTCCAAGGTGTTATCAAACGCCACGGACAATCTCGCGGACCTATGTCTCATGGTTCTCGCTATCACCGTCGTCCAGGTTCAATGGGCCCAGTTGCTCCGAACCGTGTATTCAAAGGCAAAAAACTTGCTGGACGTATGGGTGGAGACCAAGTTACTATCCAAAACTTAGAAATCGTTCAAGTTGACACTGAGCGCAACTTATTACTAGTAAAAGGTAACGTTCCAGGTGCTAAGAAATCTCTTGTAGTTGTTCAAGGCGCTGTGAAGGTTAGCAAATAATTCACAATAGGAAGGAGGAATTCCAATGCCAAAAGTTACTGTATATAACCAAACTGGTTCACAGGTTGGTGAAATCGAATTAGCTGAAGCTATTTTCGGTATCGAACCAAATGAAGCTGTACTTTTCGAAGCTGTAATGATGCAACGTGCATCTTTACGTCAAGGTACACACAAAGTAAAAACTCGCTCTGAAGTTCGCGGTGGTGGTCGTAAACCATGGCGTCAAAAAGGAACTGGACGTGCTCGTCAAGGGTCTATCCGCTCTCCTCAATGGCGTGGTGGTGGTACGGTATTCGGACCTACACCAAGAAGCTATGCGTACAAACTTCCTAAGAAAGTTCGTCGTTTAGCAATCAAATCTGCATTAGCTACTAAAGTAGTTGAGAACAACATTGTAGTTCTTGAAGACCTAGTGTTAAATGCACCAAAAACAAAAGATATGCTAGCAGTACTTAAAGGATTAACTGTTGAGAAGAAAGCTCTTATCGTAACTGCTGATGCAAACGAATCTGTAGAGTTATCTGCTCGCAATATCCCTGGAGTAACAGTAATCACTGCTGATGGCGTAAACGTTTTAGACGTGCTTCATCATGATAAGCTAATCATGACAAAAGCGGCAGTGGAAAAAGTAGAGGAGGTGCTTGCATAATGAGAGATCCTCGTGATATCATTAAGCGCCCAGTTATCACTGAACGTTCTATGGAAATGATGGCTGAAAAAAAATACACGTTCGATGTGGACGTTAAATCTAATAAAACAGAAGTTAAAGATGCTCTAGAAGCGATCTTTGGTGTTAAAGTAGAAAAAGTGAACATCATGAACTACAAGCCGAAAGCAAAACGCGTTGGTCGTCACGCTGGTTTTACTAGCCGTCGTCGTAAAGCAATCGTTAAGCTAACTGCTGACAGCAAAGAAATCGAAATCTTCCAAGGCGTTTAATTCTTACTAAAGAAGGAGGGAAATTGAGATGGGAATTAAAAAGTATAATCCAACTACTAACGGTCGTCGTAACATGACTACGAATGATTTCGCTGAAATCACGACTGACAGACCCGAAAAGTCTTTACTTGCTCCTTTAAGCAAAAAGGCTGGTCGTAATAACCAAGGTAAAATCACTGTACGTCATCAAGGTGGCGGACATAAGCGTCAATACCGTATCATCGACTTCAAACGTAACAAAGATGGAATTCCAGGACGCGTTGCTACGATCGAATACGATCCAAACCGCTCTGCGAATATCGCATTAATTAACTACGTTGACGGTGAAAAACGTTACATTCTTGCTCCTAAGAACTTAGAAGTAGGTATGGAAATTATGTCTGGCGCTGAAGCTGACATTAAAATCGGTAACGCATTACCATTAATCAACATTCCAGTAGGTACTGTTGTTCATAACATCGAGCTTAAACCAGGTCGTGGTGGACAATTAGTTCGTTCTGCTGGTACATCTGCACAAGTACTTGGTAAAGAAGGTAAATACGTTCTTGTACGTTTAACTTCTGGTGAAGTGCGTCTTGTATTATCTGCTTGCCGTGCAACTGTAGGTCAAGTTGGTAACGAGTCACACGAACTTATCAAGATCGGTAAAGCTGGTCGCTCTCGCTGGTTAGGTAAGCGCCCAACTGTTCGTGGTTCTGTAATGAACCCAGTTGATCACCCACACGGTGGTGGTGAAGGACGTTCACCAATCGGACGTAAGTCTCCAATGTCTCCATGGGGTAAACCAACTCTTGGATTCAAAACTCGTAAGAAAAACAAAGCGTCTGACAAATTCATCGTTCGTCGTCGTAAAAAATAATGGGATTGTAGTACGGTTCACTTTGAGAACCGTACGGCAATCACGAAGGGAGGCACCAAAATGGCTCGTAGCTTGAAAAAAGGACCATTTGTCGATGATCATTTAATGAGTAAAATTGCAAAGCTAAATGAAACTGAGCAAAAGCAAGTTGTTAAAACTTGGTCTCGTCGTTCAACGATCTTCCCTCAGTTCATCGGTCACACAATCGCTGTATATGACGGTCGTAAACATGTACCTGTATATGTTACTGAAGACATGGTAGGCCACAAGTTAGGTGAATTCGCACCAACTCGTACGTATAAAGGTCATGATGCTGACGATAAGAAAACTAGAAGATAATGAGAGGAGGCACTTCAATGCAAGCTAAAGCAGTAGCGAGAACAGTTCGTATTGCTCCTCGTAAAGTTCGTTTAGTTGTAGACTTAATCCGAGGTAAGCAAGTGGGTGAAGCGATTGCTATCCTTAACCACACACCAAAAACTGCTTCTCCAGTTGTAGAAAAAGTTTTAAAATCTGCAATCGCAAATGCAGAGCACAATTATGAAATGGACATTAACAGCTTAGTTGTTGAGAAAGTTTTCGTTGACGAAGGTCCAACGTTAAAACGTTTCCGTCCACGTGCAATGGGTCGTGCAAGCCAAATTAACAAACGCACAAGCCACATCACAGTTGTGGTATCAGAAAAGAAGGAGGGATAATCGATGGGTCAAAAGGTTAATCCAATTGGTCTTCGTGTCGGCGTTATCCGTGACTGGGAATCTCGTTGGTTCGCTGAGAAAGATTACGCTACATTATTACATGAAGACATCAAAATCCGTGAGTACATTAATGTACGCTTAAAAGATTCTGCTGTTGCTAAAGTAGAAATCGAACGTGCAGCAAATCGTGTAAATGTTACAATTCACACTGCAAAACCTGGTATGGTAATTGGTAAAGGTGGTACTGAAGTTGAAGCACTTCGTAAAGCTCTTAACCAATTAACAGGCAAGCGTGTACACATCAACATTTTAGAAGTTAAGAGAGCTGATCTTAACGCTAAATTAGTAGGCGAAAACATCGCTCGTCAATTAGAAAACCGTGTATCATTCCGTCGTGCACAAAAGCAAGTTATTCAACGTGCTATGCGTGCAGGTGCTAAAGGTATTAAAACACAGGTTTCTGGTCGTCTTGGCGGAGCTGATATCGCTCGTGCAGAATCTTACAGTGAAGGAACTGTTCCACTTCATACACTTCGCGCTGATATTGACTATGCAGCAGTTGAAGCTGATACAACATACGGTAAATTAGGCGTAAAAGTATGGATCTACCGTGGAGAAGTCCTTCCTACAAAAAAGAAAGCTTCTGAGGAAGGAGGAAAATAATATGTTAATGCCAAAACGCGTAAAATATCGTAGAGAGCATCGTGGTAAAATGCGTGGTCGTGCTAAAGGTGGAACTGAAGTAGCTTTCGGTGAATTCGGTTTACAAGCACAAGCTGCTTCATGGATTACAAACCGTCAAATCGAAGCTGCTCGTCGTGCAATGACTCGTTACATGAAACGTGGCGGTAAAGTATGGATTAAAATTTTCCCTTCTAAACCTTACACTGCAAAACCTCTAGAAGTACGTATGGGTTCCGGTAAAGGGGCACCAGAAGGCTGGGTAGCAGTAGTAAAACCTGGGAAAATTATGTTCGAAATCGCGGGTGTATCTGAAGAGGTAGCACGCGAAGCATTACGTCTTGCAGCTCACAAGTTACCTGTGAAATGTAAATTCGTAAAACGTGAAGAAAATGGTGGTGAATCTAATGAAAACTAATGATATTCGTGAATTAACCACTGCCGAAATCGAAACAAAAGTTAAAGCTTTAAAGGAAGAGTTGTTTAATCTTCGCTTCCAACTTGCTACAGGACAATTAGAGAATCCAACTCGCATTCGTGAAGTGCGTAAGGCAATTGCTCGTATGAAAACTGTAGTTCGTGAAAGAGAGATCGGAATTAATCGATAAATTGAGGGGAGGTTTGCATAGTGAGCGAACGTAACCAACGCAAAGTTTATACTGGTCGTGTAGTGTCTGACAAAATGGACAAAACGATTACAGTTTTAGTTGAAACTTACAAAACTCATTCCTTGTACGGAAAACGTGTTAAGTATTCTAAGAAGTACAAAGCCCATGATGAGCAAAACCAAGCGAAACTTGGCGATATCGTAAAAATCATGGAAACTCGCCCGCTTTCTGCTACTAAGCGTTTCCGTTTAGTTGAAATCGTTGAAGAAGCGGTTATTATCTAAATAGACGAATCGGAATTTTTAGTCCGAAGGGAGGTTTCATAACATGATCCAACAAGAATCTCGTTTGAAAGTTGCTGACAACTCTGGTGCACGTGAACTTTTAACAATTAAAGTATTAGGCGGCTCTGGTCGTAAATATGCTAACATTGGTGACATTATCGTTGCTACGGTAAAACAAGCAACACCAGGTGGCGTTGTTAAAAAAGGTGACGTTGTTAAAGCAGTAGTAGTACGTACGAAGAGCGGTGCTCGTCGTCCGGATGGTTCTTACATCAAATTTGATGAAAACGCAGCGGTTATCATTAAAGACGATAAGAGCCCACGTGGTACTCGTATCTTCGGACCAGTAGCTCGTGAATTACGTGATAGCAACTTCATGAAGATCGTTTCTTTAGCTCCAGAAGTTCTATAATTTAAGGTATTGCCTTGCTAAGGAGGTGCAGAATTAAGATGCATGTAAAAAAAGGTGATAAAGTACAGGTAATCACTGGTAAAGACAAAGGAAAACAAGGCGTTATCCTTGTGGCTTTCCCAAAGCAAAACCGTGTTATCGTTGAGGGTGTTAACATCGTTAAGAAGCACTCTAAGCCATCTCAATTAAATCCACAAGGTGGAATTATTACTAAAGAGGCACCTATTCACGTTTCTAACGTTATGATTTTAGATCCGAAAACAGGTGAACCTACTCGCGTAGGCTTCAAGGTAGAAGATGGTAAAAAAGTTCGTATTGCAAAAAAATCTGGTGAATTATTAGATAAATAATTTTCTTAAGAAAGGAGGTCACTTCATTGAATCGCCTTAAAGAGAAGTTCCAAAAGGAAATTACTCCTGCTCTAATGAGCAAGTTTAACTATAAATCTGTAATGCAGGTACCAAAAATCGAAAAGATCGTAATCAACACTGGTGTTGGTGACGCGGTATCTAACTCAAAAGCGTTAGACAACGCAGTAGAAGAATTAACACAAATCGCAGGTCAAAAACCTGTTGTAACTCGTGCTAAAAAATCAATCGCTGGTTTCCGTCTTCGTGAAGGTATGCCAATCGGTGCGAAAGTAACTTTACGCGGCGAGCAAATGTATGAGTTCTTCGATAAATTAGTATCAGTTTCTTTACCACGTGTACGTGATTTCCGTGGTGTTTCTAAGAAATCATTCGATGGTCGTGGAAACTATACATTAGGTGTTAAAGAGCAACTTATTTTCCCTGAGATTGATTATGATAAAGTAAGCAAAGTCCGCGGTATGGACATCGTAATCGTTACTACAGCGAACACTGATGAAGAAGCTCGTGAACTTTTAACACAATTCGGTATGCCATTCCAAAAATAATGGAAGCCAACGCTAAGTAGAGGAGGCGAAAACGTGGCTAAAAAATCTATGATTGCGAAACAAAAGCGTACTCCTAAGTTTAAAGTACAAGAGTATACACGTTGCGAACGCTGCGGTCGTCCGCATTCTGTATACCGCAAATTTAAACTTTGCCGTATTTGTTTCCGTGAACTTGCATATAAAGGTCAAATTCCTGGTGTTAAAAAAGCTAGTTGGTAAAACCCACAAATGGGAAGGAGGTAAAACACATGGTGATGACAGATCCAATTGCAGACATGCTTACTCGCATCCGTAATGCGAACATGGTACGTCATGAGAAATTAGAGGTTCCTGCTTCTAAAATCAAAAAAGAGATCGCTGAACTTTTAAAACGTGAAGGTTTCATTCGTGATGTAGAATACATCGAGGATAACAAACAAGGTATCCTTCGTATTTTCCTGAAATATGGTGCAAACAACGAACGTGTAATCACTGGATTAAAACGTATCAGTAAACCTGGCTTACGCGTTTACGCTAAAGCTGACGAAGTACCACGTGTACTTAACGGATTAGGTATCGCTCTTGTTTCTACATCTAAGGGAGTAATGACAGACAAAGACGCTCGTCAATTACAAACTGGTGGAGAAGTAGTAGCATACGTTTGGTAATATATATTTAAAACGAACGGAGGTGTGACCACATGTCTCGTATTGGTAAAAAGATTCTTGAAATCCCTGCAGGTGTTACTATTACAGTTGCAGAAGACAATACTGTAACAGTAAAAGGCCCTAAAGGTGAATTAACTCGTACTTTCAATGCTGATATGCTTATCAAAATTGAAGAGAATACATTAACAGTTGAGCGTCCATCTGAACAGAAGGAACACCGTGCATTACACGGTACAACTCGTGCTTTAATCGGAAACATGGTTGAAGGTGTAACTGAAGGTTTCGCACGCGGACTTGAATTAGTCGGTGTTGGTTACCGTGCTCAAAAACAAGGTGATAAACTTGTATTAAGCGTAGGTTATTCTCATCCAGTAGAAATGACTCCGGAAGCAGGTCTTGAAGTTGAAGTACCTGCACCAACTAAGATCGTAATCAAAGGTATCGACAAGCAACGTGTTGGCGAATTCGCTGCTAACATCCGCGCTGTACGTGCTCCTGAGCCTTACAAAGGTAAAGGTATTCGTTACGAAGGCGAAGTTGTTCGTCGTAAAGAAGGTAAAACTGCTAAGTAAACCCGTTAGGTGAGAGAAAGGAGTGACAAGAATGATCACTAAAGCTGATAAAAATGCGACTCGTAAGAAAAGACATGCGCGTGTACGTGCTAAACTTACTGGTACTGCAGAACGTCCACGTTTAAACGTGTTCCGTTCTAACCAACATATTTACGCTCAAGTTATTGATGATGTAAATGGTGTAACGTTAGTAAGTGCATCTACTCTTGATAAAGACCTTGCTCTTAACGGTACTAGCAATATTGAAGCTGCTACGAAAGTTGGAGAATCAGTTGCTAAGCGTGCTGTAGAGAAAGGCGTTAAAGAAGTAGTATTTGATCGCGGTGGTTACTTATACCATGGCCGTGTTAAAGCTCTAGCTGAAGCTGCTCGTGAGGCTGGATTACAATTTTAATGGTCAAAGGAGGGAAAATTGATGCATCGCATTGACCCAAGTAAATTAGAACTTGAAGAACGTGTAGTTACGATAAATCGTGTCGCGAAAGTTGTTAAGGGTGGTCGTCGTTTCCGCTTTGCTGCACTAGTTGTAGTTGGCGATAAAAACGGTCATGTTGGATTCGGTACTGGTAAAGCACAAGAGGTACCAGACGCAATCCGCAAAGCTATCGAAGACGCTAAGAAAAACTTAATCGCTGTACCATTAGTTGGTACAACAATTCCACACACAATCAACGGTCATTTTGGAGCTGGTGAAGTATTCTTAAAGCCTGCTGCTGAGGGTACTGGTGTTATTGCTGGTGGACCTGTTCGTGCGGTCCTTGAATTAGCAGGTGTACAAGATATTCTTTCGAAATCTCTTGGTTCTAACACACCAATCAACATGATTCGCGCTACTGTGAACGGATTAAGCGAACTTAAGCGCGCTGAAGATGTTGCAAAATTACGCGGTAAATCTGTAGAAGAGCTACTAGGTTAAGGAGGGAAAACAAATGGCGAAAAAGTTAGAAATTACCCTCACTCGTAGTGTAATTGGTCGTCCACAAGATCAACGTGCGACGGTAGAAGCTTTAGGTCTTAAAAAGTTGAATTCAACTGTAGTTAAGGAAGAAACTCCTGCTATTCTTGGTATGATCAACAAAGTTTCTCACCTTGTAACTGTAAAAGAAGCTTAAGGATAACTCATTAATATAAGGAGGTGCCTGGGAATGAAACTTCATGAATTAAAACCTGCAGAAGGTTCTCGTAAAGTACGTAACCGTGTCGGTCGTGGTATCGGTTCTGGTAACGGTAAAACTGCTGGTAAAGGTCATAAAGGACAAAACGCACGTTCTGGCGGCGGTGTTCGTCTTGGCTTCGAAGGTGGTCAAACTCCATTATTCCGTCGTTTACCAAAACGCGGCTTCACAAACATTAACCGTAAAGAGTTTGCTATTGTAAACTTATCAACGTTAAATCGTTTTGAAGATGGTACAGAAGTAACACCTGAATTATTGCTGGAAACTGGCGTTATCAGCAAATTAAACGACGGTGTTAAAATTCTTGCAAGCGGCGCAGTAGAGAAAAAACTAACTGTTAAAGCGCACAAGTTCTCTTCAAGTGCTAAAGAAGCAATTGAAGCAGCTGGCGGATCAGTTGAGGTGATCTAATGTTTCGTACAATCTCCAACTTTATGCGCGTTGCTGAGATAAGACGTAAAATATTATTCACTTTAGCGATGTTAATCGTATTCAGGATTGGCACGTTTATCCCCGTGCCATTTACAAATGGAGACGTACTGAAGGCACAAGATCAATTAAATGCTTTAGGTATTCTAAATACATTTGGCGGTGGAGCCTTGAAAAACTTCTCCATCTTTGCGATGGGAATCATGCCGTATATTACAGCATCCATCATCGTGCAATTATTGCAGATGGATGTTGTTCCTAAATTTTCGGAATGGGCGAAGCAAGGTGAAATGGGCCGTCGTAAACTAACGCAATTCACGCGTTATTTTACAATTGTTCTTGCGTTTATTCAGGGGTTTGGTATGTCAATCGGTTTTAACGGTATGGTAGGTGGACAATTAATTTTGAATCCTGGTTGGAGCACTTATTTATACATTGCTACGGTACTGACTGCTGGTACTGCATTTTTAATGTGGTTAGGTGAACAGATTACAGCTAAAGGTGTAGGTAATGGTATTTCCATTCTTATCTTTGGTGGTATTGCCGCAGCGATCCCAAGTGTTATATCTCAAGTGTATCAGCAACAGTTTCAAAATATCGGAGATCAATTGTTCATGAGTATCGTTAAAGTTGCGTTGATTTTACTAGCTGTGCTAGCAGTTATTGTGGGTGTTATTTTCATTCAACAGGCTGTTAGGAAGATCCCAATTCAATATGCGAAGCGTGTAACAGGAGGAAATGGTGGTTATGCTGGAGCACAAAACACACATTTACCGCTTAAGGTAAATAGTGCTGGTGTTATTCCAGTAATTTTTGCTGTTTCATTCTTAATTACTCCTCCGACTATTGCACAGTTCTTCCCGAAACATGATGTATCGCAGTGGATTATTGCAAACTTTAACTATTCTCACCCAGTGGGAATGATCATATATGTTGCGCTCATTGTAGCCTTCACATATTTCTATGCGTTTGTTCAGGTTAATCCAGAGCAAATGTCAGAGAATCTAAACAAACAAGGTGGATATGTTCCAGGTATTCGTCCGGGTAAGAATACAGAACAATATCTAACAAAAATCTTGTATCGTTTGACCTTTGTAGGATCAATTTTCCTAGCAGCGATTGCAATCTTACCAGTTATCTTTACGAAGCTGGGAAATCTTCCTCCATCTGCACAGATCGGTGGAACGAGTATGTTAATCGTTGTCGGCGTTGCTTTAGAAACAATGAAGCAACTAGAAAGCCAACTGGTAAAACGCCATTACAAAGGGTTTATCAAGCAGTGAGTAAGTGGGAAGTATTGTCTTCCCTACATGCTCATGTACTCTGAGGGGGAACAAGGATGAACTTAATTTTAATGGGGCTTCCTGGTGCTGGTAAAGGTACACAAGCCGAACAGATTGTTGCCAAGTATAACATCCCTCACATCTCAACAGGAGATATGTTCCGTGCAGCTATGAAGGCTGAAACTGAAATGGGTTTACAAGCAAAATCCTTTATTGATAAAGGGGCACTTGTTCCAGATGAAGTTACAATCGGAATCGTTCGTGAACGTTTAAGTCAAGAAGACTGCGTAAGAGGCTTCTTATTAGACGGTTTCCCACGAACTGTTGCACAAGCATCAGCTCTTGAAGAGATTATGAAAGATCTTGGCAAAAAAATCGACTATGTTTTAAACATTAATGTGGATTCAGGATTGTTATTAAAACGCCTTACAGGCCGTCGCATTTGTAAAGAGTGCGGTGCGACTTACCACTTAGAATTCAATCCGCCTGCAAAAGCTGACGTGTGCGATAAATGTGGTGGCGAGTTATATCAACGCTCTGATGACAATGAAGAAACTGTAGCAAATCGCTTAGATGTAAATATTAAGCAAACTAAACCTTTGCTTGATTTCTACGAGGAGCTTGGTTACTTACAAAGCATTAATGGTGAGCAAGATATCAATAAAGTATTTGCTGATATCGATGTTCTCATCGGAGGCTTAGCGTAATGATAATCTGCAAAACTCCTCGCGAGATAGAAATCATGCGAGAAGCGGGCAGGATCGTTGCTTTGACTCATCAAGAGTTAAAACAGCACATTACTCCAGGAATTACAACGAAAGAGCTCGATCAAATAGCGGAAAAGACGATTCAAAAATATGGTGCTACGCCATCTTTTAAAGGATACAACGGATTTCCGGGGAGCATATGTGCTTCTGTAAATGAAGAGCTTGTACACGGAATTCCAGGGAAGCGCAAGCTCAAAGAGGGCGATATCATCAGTATCGATATTGGTGCGAAATACAATGGGTACCATGGAGATTCTGCATGGACGTATCCAGTTGGAAACATTTCTGAATCTGTTCAAAAGCTACTTGATGTCACAGAAAAATCGTTGTATCTTGGTCTAGAACAAGTAAAACCAGGCGAGAGATTATCAAATATCTCACATGCGGTTCAAACCCATGCTGAAGAGAATGGATTCTCGATCGTTAGGGAGTATGTTGGTCACGGAATCGGGCAAGACTTACATGAGGACCCTCAAATCCCGCACTATGGTCCACCAAATAGAGGCCCTAGATTAAAGCCGGGAATGGTCATCTGTGTTGAGCCGATGGTGAATCAAGGAAGACGATATGTAAAAACACTATCTGATGACTGGACAGTGGTAACGGTAGATGGTAAATGGTGTGCCCATTTTGAGCACACGATTGCTCTTACAGAAGCAGGATACGAAATCCTTACCACTTTATAAGTAGCTGGCTCTCCGGGATTTCAGAGCAGTGTAAAATGTTACTGATTTGAAGAAGGGAGAACTATTGAATGGCTAAAGATGATGTAATTGAAGTCGAAGGTACCGTTCTTGAAACGTTGCCAAATGCTATGTTCAAAGTAGAATTAGAGAATGGGCATGTCGTATTGGCTCACGTTTCTGGTAAAATCCGTATGAACTTCATTCGTATTTTACCAGGAGACAAAGTTACGGTAGAATTATCTCCGTACGATTTAAATCGTGGTCGTATTACGTACCGTTTTAAATAATATAGCACTCCGTAATCTTTAAGGAGGTTCGAGACATGAAAGTAAGACCGTCAGTTAAACCAATCTGCGAAAAATGTAAAGTTATTCGTAGACGTGGAAAAGTAATGGTTATTTGTGAAAACCCTAAACATAAACAAAAACAAGGTTAATCAGAAGGAGGTGCATTCGGAATGGCACGTATCGCAGGTGTAGATATTCCTCGTGACAAACGCGTTGTTATTTCTTTAACTTACGTATTCGGCATTGGTCGCACAACTGCTGAAAAAATTCTTGCTGAAGCTGGTGTTTCTGAAGAAACACGAGTTCGTGATTTAACGGAAGACGAATTAGGACGTATCCGTGATATCATCGATCGTATTAAAGTTGAGGGAGATCTTCGTCGTGAAGTATCTCTTAACATCAAACGTCTAATGGAGATCGGTTCTTACCGTGGTCTTCGTCACCGTCGTGGTTTACCAGTTCGTGGTCAAAACTCTAAAAACAATGCTCGTACACGTAAAGGTCCACGTCGTACAGTAGCAAATAAAAAGAAATAATAAGTAAAGGAGGTTGAACTAACAATGGCACGTAAAACAAACACTCGTAAAAAACGTGTGAAAAAGAATATTGAAGCTGGTGTAGCTCATATTCGTTCTACTTTCAACAACACAATCGTAACACTTACAGATACTCACGGTAACGCGCTTTCTTGGTCTAGTGCTGGTGCACTTGGTTTCCGTGGATCTCGTAAATCTACGCCATTCGCTGCGCAAATGGCTGCTGAAACTGCTGCTAAAGCTGCAATGGAGCACGGTTTAAAAACTTTAGAGGTTACTGTTAAAGGTCCTGGTGCTGGTCGTGAAGCTGCAATTCGTGCTCTTCAAGCTGCAGGTCTAGAAGTAACAGCAATTAGAGATGTTACTCCAGTTCCTCATAATGGATGTCGTCCACCAAAACGTCGTCGTGTGTAATTTTTCTGTATAGAATTTTCCCTTTTGTCTATAATGGATATGATGCATTATCGAGAAATTTCGTACAGAAACATCGCTTGTTGTGCACAATCGGGAACTGCCTAAGGGGGACTTTCGGTTAGACAGAGGTTATACCTTTGTTTAACCGGGGTTTCGACGTTTTGAAGGAGGGTTTAGTTAATGATTGAAATCGAAAAGCCGAAAATCGAAACGGTTGAACTTAACGAAGATGCTAAATATGGTAAATTCGTAATTGAACCGCTTGAGCGTGGATATGGTACTACGTTGGGTAACTCCTTACGTCGTATTCTTTTATCTTCACTCCCTGGTGCCGCTGTTACTGCTATCCAAATCGATGGCGTATTACATGAATTTTCAACAGTTGAGGGCGTAGTAGAAGACGTTACAACGATCATCTTAAACTTGAAAAAGTTAGCTCTTAAAATCTACTCTGAAGAAGAGAAGACGTTGGAAATTGATGTGCAGGGCGAAGGTATTGTCACAGCTGCTGATATTACTCACGATAGTGATGTAGAAATCTTAAATCCAGATTTACACATTGCAACGTTAGCAAAAGATGCGCATTTCCGCGTGCGTTTAACTGCAAAGCGTGGCCGTGGGTATACGCCAGCTGATGCAAATAAAAGCGAAGATCAACCAATAGGAGTAATTCCTATTGATTCTATTTATACTCCAGTATCACGTGTGACTTACCAAGTGGAAAAGACACGTGTCGGACAAGTGGCTAATTATGATAAGCTTACGCTTGATGTATGGACGGATGGAAGCATCGGGCCAAAAGAAGCTATCTCTTTAGGTGCCAAAATCTTAACTGAGCATTTAAATATCTTTGTTGGTTTAACTGATGAAGCACAAAATGCTGAGATTATGGTCGAGAAGGAAGAAGATCAAAAAGAGAAAGTTCTTGAGATGACTATCGAAGAACTAGACCTTTCTGTTCGTTCTTATAATTGCCTAAAACGTGCAGGAATTAATACTGTACAAGAGCTTGCGAACAAAACAGAAGAAGATATGATGAAAGTTCGTAACTTAGGACGTAAATCCTTAGAAGAAGTTAAACATAAACTTGAGGAATTAGGTTTAGGTTTACGTAAAGACGACTGAGGATTTAAACCCATCAACAAAGGAGGGAACTACGAATGGCATACAGAAAATTAGGCCGTACAAGTGCGCAACGTAAAGCTATGTTACGTGACTTAGCTACTGATTTAATTATCAACGAGCGCATCCAAACGACAGAAACTCGTGCAAAAGAACTTCGTTCTGTAGTGGAAAAAATGATCACTTTAGGTAAACGCGGAGATCTTCATGCTCGTCGTCAAGCAGCAGCTTTCATTCGCAATGAAGTAGCTAACGCTGAGACTGGTCAAGATGCACTTCAAAAACTATTCGCTGATGTAGCTCCACGCTATGCTGAGCGCCAAGGCGGATACACTCGTATTGCAAAAATTGGTCCACGTCGCGGAGACGCAGCACCAATGGTAATTATCGAGTTAGTATAATGATAATTAAAAGGGCAGGACAGTTCTTTTCAAGAAACTGGTCATGGCCCTTTTTTTTAAATATAAAAATAGGCTTACTTGGCGAAGGAAAGGGTGCCTTGTATTGAAAAAAGAGAAACTTCGGACAGAAAATATATCATTTCAATATCCTGGTGCAGCCACTTATGCATTAAAAGATGTTTCATTCTCCTTATATGAAGGAGAATGGGTATCTGTTATTGGACAAAACGGTTCTGGGAAGTCTACACTTGCAAAATTATTGAATGGTTTGTTTTTGCCGGAAGCAGGGACAATTACAGTAAATGATACAATGGTTTTGTCAGAGGAAACGGTATGGGATGTTCGAAAACAAATTGGGATGGTATTTCAAAATCCAGATAATCAATTTGTTGGAACGACAGTGCAAGATGACGTTGTCTTTGGTTTAGAGAATATCGGAATGCCAAGAGAGCAAATGGTAGAAAGATTAGATCAGGCCTTACGACTAGTCCGTATGGAAGATTTTCTTAATGATGAGCCACATTCGTTATCTGGTGGGCAAAAGCAGCGAGTAGCAATAGCAGGCGTTTTAGCACTTCAGCCGTCTATTTTGATATTAGATGAAGCAACGTCAATGCTAGACCCTCAAGGGAGACGTGAAGTGGTAGAAACGGTTAGACAACTTGTTAATGAAAAAGGTATTACCGTGTTATCAATTACGCACGATTTAGAAGAAGCGGCACAGTCAGACCGTGTCATTATTTTAAATAAGGGAGAGATATTAGAGGAAGGGACTCCAGAACAAATTTTCAAGTCCTCTCATATGCTCCAAGAAATTGGATTAGATGTACCATTTTCAGTGAAAATAGCAGAATTATTAAAAAGAAATGAAATTCTCTTGCAAAATACGCATCTTACAATGGAAAGCTTGGTGAACGAACTTTGGAGATTACATTCCAAAAAGTAGAACATCGTTATCAATATAAAACTCCATTTGAAAGACGCGCACTTTATGATGTAGACGTGTCGTTTCCAAGTGGGGGCTATTATGCCATTATCGGTCATACTGGTTCAGGTAAGTCGACGATGATTCAACATTTAAATGGTTTATTGCAGCCGACAAATGGCACAGTTCAAATTGGTGAACATTTCATTTCGGCAGGAAAGAAAGAAAAAAAGCTAAAGCCACTACGTAAAAAGGTAGGTGTTGTCTTTCAATTCCCAGAACATCAGTTGTTTGAAGAGACTGTGGAGAAAGATATTTGCTTCGGACCTACTAATTTTGGTGTATCTGTAGAAGAAGCGAAGCAAAAGGCAAGAGAGGCAATTCAACTTGTAGGGTTAGAACCAGAACTGTTAGTACGTTCACCATTTGAGTTAAGTGGTGGGCAAATGAGGCGTGTTGCGATAGCAGGTGTATTAGCGATGGAACCCGAAGTGCTTGTATTAGATGAACCTACAGCAGGACTAGATCCAAAAGGGCAAAATGAACTTATGGAGATGTTTTATAAGCTACATAAGGAGAAAGGCCTTACAGTTATCCTTGTAACGCATAATATGGAGGATGCTGCTAAATATGCCGAGCAGATTGTAGTCATGCATAAAGGAACGGTCTTTTTGCAAGGAAGTGCAGAGGAAGTATTTTCACATGCTGATGAACTAGAGAAAATTGGCGTGGATCTTCCTATGTCTT
This sequence comes from Bacillus cereus group sp. MYBK245-2, assembly GCF_051916145.1. Lineage (NCBI taxonomy): Bacteria > Bacillati > Bacillota > Bacilli > Caryophanales > Bacillaceae > Bacillus > Bacillus cereus group sp. MYBK245-2. The sequence goes on from NZ_JBQAGB010000024.1 coordinate 50,357, forward strand.
TAAAGTATAAACGTGCAATTGAAGAGAAGTTTGGCATTTCAATCCCAAAGGCTACCTTATCTTTAGAGGATCTTACTCATGAAGTTGTGCAGGTGTTACGAAAAGGTGGTCATGAATCATGCAGCAGTTGATTATTGGAAGATATATTCCAGGGAATTCTCTTATTCATCAACTTGATCCACGTACGAAGCTGCTGATTGTCTTTTTATATGTATTTGTTGTTTTCTTAGCAAATAATGCGATTTCATATGGATTTTTATTTTTATATGCACTCATTGCTTTATTTTTTGCAAAAGTGCCGATTCGTTATGTACTTTCGGGCTTAAAACCAATTCTATGGATTTTTCTTTTTACATTTTTCCTGCATATTTTAACAAATAAAGAAGGGGAAGTACTATTCCAGCTTGGTTGGTTTTCGATACATGAAAAAGGATTAGAGCAAGGAATATACATTTCTATACGATTCTTCGTTATTATTTTAATGACGACATTATTAACGTTAACGACGACACCTATTGAGATTACAGATGGTTTGGAGACGTTATTAAAGCCGTTGAAGCGTATAAAAGTTCCTGTTCATGAAATCGCATTAATGATGTCAATTTCTCTTCGTTTTATCCCGACATTAATGGATGAAACGAGTAAAATAATGAAGGCACAATCGTCACGTGGTATTGATTTTGCAGGGGGACCGATAAAAGATAGGATGAAAGCTATCATTTCACTACTCGTTCCTCTATTCATCAGTGCTTTTAAGCGTGCAGAGGACTTAGCAATTGCTATGGAAGCCCGTGGATATCAAAGTGGCGAAGGACGTACTAAATTCAGGCAACTACGCTGGAAAACAAGCGATACAGTAACAATTATAAGCTTACTTTGTTTAGCTTGTATTTTGGCATGGGTGCGATCGTAATGGAGAATAAAGAAATGGATAGAATAAAATGTACGGTTGCATATGATGGCATGCATTTTTGTGGTTATCAAATTCAACCGCAGCATCGTACTGTTCAACAAGAAATAGAGAAAGCTTTACAGAAATTGCATAAAGGGGAACTTGTCCGTGTTCAGGCATCGGGCAGAACAGATTCTACTGTTCATGCTAAAGGACAAGTGATACACTTTGATACACCGTTGTCTCTTGAAGAGTGGCAATGGAACAATGCATTAAACACAATGTTACCAGATGATATTGTTATCACACAGGTAGAGAAAAAAACAGAAGAATTTCACGCACGTTACGGTGTCGAGAGAAAAGAATATCGTTATCGTGTATTATTATCAAAGACTGCGGATGTATTCCGTAGAAATTACGTATATCAATATCCATATCCGCTCGAAATAAACGCTATAAGAAAAGCGATCCCTTATTTTATTGGAACGCATGATTTCACTTCTTTTTGTTCGGCAAAAACTGACAAAAAAGATAAAGTGAGAACAATTTATGAAATCGAGCTAATTGAGCAGGACGACGAATTAATTTTTCGTTTTGTAGGTAATGGATTTTTATATAATATGGTCAGGATTATTGTTGGTACGTTACTGAGCGTAGGGCAAGGAAAGCTTGATCCGGATAGCATTCCAGAGATTTTAGCGAAACAAAATCGTCAGTTTGCTGGAAAGATGGCTCCTGGTCATGGGCTTTATTTATGGCAGGTAAACTATAACAACTAATCCTGGTGTAACATTTGCTTGACATTAGAAACTCAAAAGTATATCATAACATATGGTATTGTTTCTAAAACCACGATTAGCCCCGGAAGGAAATCGTGTTTAAGATAAACAATAGATTTTTTCTATGGAAAAGATAACGAGGAGGGAAACACATGCGTACGACTTTTATGGCAAAAGCTAACGAAGTTGAGCGTAAATGGTATGTGGTTGATGCTGAAGGTCAAACTTTAGGTCGCCTTGCTAGTGAAGTAGCATCCATTTTACGTGGTAAAAACAAACCTACATTTACACCACACGTTGACACGGGTGATCATGTAATTATTATTAACGCTGAGAAAATTCATTTAACAGGTAATAAATTAAACGATAAAATTTACTACCGTCACACTAACCACCCAGGTGGACTTAAACAAAGAACAGCTCTTGAAATGCGTACAAACTACCCTGTACAAATGTTAGAGCTTGCAATTAAAGGCATGCTTCCAAAAGGACGCTTAGGCCGTCAAGTTTCTAAGAAACTAAACGTGTATGCTGGAGCAGAGCATCCACACCAAGCACAAAAACCAGAAGTTTACGAACTTCGCGGATAATCAATTAAAGGAGGGCTTACTTTGGCACAGGTTCAATACTATGGCACTGGACGTCGTAAGAGTTCAGTAGCGCGCGTACGCCTAGTTCCAGGCGAAGGACGCGTTATCATTAACGGTCGTGATTTTGAAAACTATATCCCATTTGCTGCATTACGTGAAGTAGTGAAACAACCTCTAGTTGCAACAGAAACTTTAGGTAACTACGATGTACTTGTAAACGTAAATGGTGGTGGATACACTGGTCAAGCTGGTGCTATTCGTCACGGTATTTCTCGCGCTTTATTAAAAGCTGATCCAGAATACCGTCTAACACTAAAACGTGCAGGTCTATTAACTCGTGACGCACGTATGAAAGAGCGTAAAAAATACGGTCTTAAAGGCGCACGTCGTGCACCTCAGTTCTCAAAACGTTAATTTTTGCGAACTACAAACCCCAACCATTTTGGTTGGGGTTTTTTTATGTTTCATTCCTCTTTTGTAATTTTTGTAGTTTGGAATATTTTAGTGCTATCCTCTCGCGTATGCTTCTTCTTTAGAAGTTTAGACTAATACGTATTAGGGAGGTTTATAAGTACTATGAATGTCATTGTCAGCTTACAAGAAAAACAAAAAGAAAAGCAGTTGAAATATGAGCGGAAGATGCTGCGGGAATTATCATTAAAAACATTACGTTCAAATATTAGAGATGCCTTTCAGATGCAGGAACTTCATCGTCAGTATGAAGATTACTGCATTGAATTAGGGATAGAATCGTATTTATTAGGAGCGAGATATAGTAAATTTGGCTATTATGGCGAATCGTTCTTTGATGTGAAATATAGGGCCTTAGAAGAAGAGCAACAATTAACGGAAACACTATTTCAATTTTTAACGAGCATGACTATGCGGGAAATTAAATTACAAGATGAGGAATTACTTTTTGAATCTTGCCAGCAGTTTATCGGCTTATGGTGGCAGGAAGGATATGAAAAAGGTGAAAGAAGATATCGATTAAAGCTTCATTAAGACAAGCATAAACTTTCCTCTTGTCCCATATAAGTAATTAGAGGGACTAGCTGGAGGAGGAAAGGTATGAAGAGAATTCGAATTATCTCTTTTGCACTCGCTGCGGTTATTTTGTTTTTTTTAGTCAAACAAGAATTTCAAATTACAAAATCGTGGCGAGCTTGGAATTTACCCTTATCAGGGAAAGTAATCGTATTAGATGCTGGGCATGGTGGACCAGACGGAGGGGCTGTTGGTGGCAAGGATATTGTAGAAAAAGATATTACGCTTGAGATCACAAAGAAGGTGCAAGATTATTTACAAGAGCAAGGTGCACTAGTTATTTTAACGCGTGAGGGAGATTATGATTTAGCCCAGAAAGATACAAAGTCATATAGTAGACGTAAAGCAGAAGATTTAAAAAAACGTGTAGAGATTATTAATAAACCCGATGTAGACTTTTTTGCAAGTATCCATTTAAATGCTTTAACTAGTAGTGGATCGAAGGGCGCACAAACGTTCTATTACCGTTCTTCAATTGAAAATGAACGTGCTGCGAAATTTATACAAGCTGAGTTGAGAACGAGTTTAGAGAATACAAATCGTTCTGCTAAAACAATTTCTCATGTGTATTTATTAAAGTATGCGAAAACACCAGGCGCTTTAATTGAAGCTGGCTTTTTATCGAATGTAAATGAAAGGTATATGTTAAATTCGGAGAAATATCAGCAAAAGGTAGCAGCTGCAGTATATCGTGGTATATTACGTTATTTCACGGAAAAAGGAAATCCTCCAGAATAAGGAGGATTTTTTTGCGTTTCTCTCGTTAACGAAGTTTTCCGAAAATATGTTATACTGGAAATGTAAACGCATTTATTTCAAAAGTAAAGAGAGATATATTTAATTAACATTATGTTATTTTTCATACAGGGGGCTGGGCTAATTATGGTAACGAAAGAGCAAGTAGTGGAAGCGTTAGAAGGGATTGTAGATCCGTTTTTACATAAAACGTTAAAAGAAACAGGGGCAATTAAAGAGGTGACAGTCAAGCCTGAGAAGGAACATGTAAGTGTTAAAATTGCAATCGTAAAAACCGGTACAGCGGAACAAATGCAATTGCAATCTGGAATTGTAAAGTTAGTGAAAGAACTAGGAGCAGCAACAGTAGGGCTTCGCTTTGCAGAATTTACAGAAGAGGAATTAGCTCAGTTTGCACCAGAACAAGAAGAAGAGCAAACTGAATCTTTATTGTCACCAAATTCGAAAACGACATTTTTAGCAGTGGCGAGTGGAAAAGGTGGAGTAGGGAAATCAACAGTTTCTGTTAATCTTGCTATTGCTCTAGCTCGTCTAGGGAAAAGAGTTGGTATCATTGATGCCGATATTTATGGTTTTAGCGTACCTGATATGATGGGGATAGAAAAACGCCCTGTAGTAAGAGGAGATAAAATCATTCCAGTGGAGCGTCTAGGTGTAAAGGTAATCTCAATGGGGTTCTTTGTAGAAGATAATGCACCGGTTATTTGGAGAGGACCTATGCTTGGGAAAATGTTAAATCATTTCTTTACAGAAGTAGAATGGGGCGATTTAGATTATTTAGTTTTAGATTTACCACCAGGTACAGGTGATGTTGCGCTAGACTTACATTCGATGCTACCAGCTTGTAAAGAGATTATTGTCACAACACCGCATCCAACAGCGGCATTTGTAGCAGCACGTGCTGGAGCAATGGCTTTACGTACAGAACATAGTATTCTTGGTGTTGTTGAGAATATGGCTTATTTTGAAAGTAAAACAACTGGCGAAAAAGAATATGTGTTTGGAAGAGGTGGAGGAGATAAACTAGCTACAGAACTTCAAACAGAAGTACTTGGCCGAATCCCGCTTCAACAACCTGATTGGAATAAAGAAGATTTTGCGCCGTCAGTATATGAAGATACGCATACGACAGGTCTTATTTATCGCACAATAGCTGAAACGGTAATTGATAAAACAACTGTTGCGCAAAAATAAAATAATAATGAGTGGATGATACATATATTGTCCACTCATTATTATCGTTATTATTTTTACTGCTGTTCCTTTTTACCTTCTTGGGAACCACCTTCACCGCCGGCTTCCTTTTTATCAGAACCACTTTTTTCGGCTTTTTGGACACCTTTACTAATAATATCAATCATCTTAGCTTGGAAGAGTGGGCTTTCAGCAGTTTCTGTTAGTACTTGTTGTAAATATTGACGGTATTCTTTGCTCTTCATCGTTTGTAACATCATTTTTTCTACTTCAGGGTTTTTCATAATTTCCATGACGCCTGCTTGGTATTCAGGGTCTTTTAGTAATGTTTTCATTAAGGCTGTTTGTTCTTTTCCCATACTTTTAGCGAATTTCGATGAGAACTCAGGGTCTTTAAAGAGCTTTTCCCAGAATTGTTGCCCTTTATCGGATACCATTGCATCTTCAATCGTTTTCTTTACTACTGTTTCATCTAGTATGAGTGCTTGTTTCATTTTTTCATCAGTTAACACATCTTGAATGGCTTTCTTACCTTGATCGGTTTTTAAAATATCAACAATCATTTTCTTCGTTTGATCATAATCAAGTTCGGACTTTGCTTCTTTTTCTTGTGCACATGCTACAAGTACAAGAAATAGAAAAGAAGAAGTCAAAACGAGCAGCATCCGTTTCATAAGTTGGAACTCCTTTCAGCACAGTTCTCTCTTTTTAATATAAATATCTTTAAGGAATTTATACATGAACATGGCTAGCTTTTTGAAATTGTCATTGATACAATTTAATTAGAAATATAAGGATAATGGGGGATGTGTTGTGAATAGCCGCAAGTGGGTACGACTATTTTTTACGACGTTGTTTCTTGGTGGGGTTAGTACAGTCATTATTGGATTTGTTTTAGAGTGGGACAAGTACGCTAAATTTTTTCAAAATTTCGACGGAAAGGAAATTTTGGCAGTCTCCTTCTGGTTGATGGGTGTAGGATTTATTTTTAGTGTGATAAGTCAAATGGGGTTCTTTGCTTATTTAACAATCCACCGTTTTGGACTGGGAATGTTTCGATCGTCTTCTTTATGGAATATAGTCCAGCTCTTCTTTATTGCATTCGTTTTATTTGATTTTGTGTATTTAAGATCGGTATTGATTGCAAATGGGGAAGTTTCATTAGGGAATAACATACTTGTTGCTGGTGTGTTATTTATGTTTGGTGCCATCGTTGCTTATATAAAAAGTAAGGAAACGAATAAAAAGGCATTTGTGCCAGCTTTGTTCTTTATGGTCGTTGTAACAATTCTTGAGTGGGTACCAGCACTTCGAATTAATGATACAGATTGGTTATATTTAATGGTGATACCACTTTTATTATGTAATGCATATCAGTTACTTATATTACATCGTTTAATTGGAAAGACGAGTAAGTCGGCCTAATTAAGAGAGTTTTTACGCAGGGTAGTTGTACGAATGAAAATATCGGGATAAAAAAAGCTCTATTACCTGAACGAAAGGTAGTAGAGCTTTTTATGTGTGAAAAATTATTGGACATCTTTACTTTTCGTACTTGTGTTGGAAATAAGTTGTGATACGGATATTTGTTCATAGCCGTCACTCTTTAATTTCTGTAGAAGCAGTGGTAAAGCTTTATTTGTTTGAAGAGCAGAATCGGATGCATGTAATAAGACGATATCTCCACCTTTTAGATTATTAGAGACGGTGGAAACGATATTGTTTACGCCAGGGTTTTTCCAATCGTTTGAGTTATTACTCCAATGAACGACAGTGTATCCGAGTGATTCTGCTATTTTAAGTGTTGCCTTGTTAAAGTCTCCACTAGGTGGACGCAATAGTTTAATTTGTTTCACGCCGAGTTTTGTAAAAACATCTTGTGCTCGCAGAAGATCTCTTCGTATTTCATTTGCCTCTAGAGAAGTGTAGGACGTGTAATTATAACCCATACTACCGATTTCATGTCCATCTTTTATGATGCGTTCAACAACATCAGGGTGTCTTTCTGCCCATGCAGCAGAAAGGAAGAAGGTTGCATTCTTAATATCTCTTTCTTTAAGTGTATCAAGGATTGGAATTGCTTTTTTGTCTCCCCAACTAATATCAAACGTGAATGCAACTTGTTTTTTAGAGATGTCGCCTTTGTAAATAACTTTAGGTCCTGTAGCGGTTGAAAAAGCAGACTCGTGTGAATATGTTTTCAAAAAGAGTAGCCATGCTGTAAATAAGGAAAGTATCACTATTAAGCTAATGTGTTTAAAGTTTCTTTTACTCGTAATAAAAAAGAAAAACATAATATTACGCCCCTTTGTCCAATCCTTTTCAGTTACATATATGCTGTAAATATAAAAAAGAGAACAAGGGATTAATATCGTAAGTAGTGGATATAATGGATGGTAGGATTTTGTTAAATGAAAATGGGCTTAATGTTTATTGCTCTGGAAGAAATGATTGAGGTGATGATTTGCTTGGGTTTATGTTAACGAAAGAAGAGAAAAAAGAAATGGAATACATATTGAAGAGAGAGTTAGAAGAACTTTTATTTGATTTTGAAGATGAACGTATTCATGACGTTGTAAAAAAGGCGATGGAAGAAAGATATAAAATCATTTTTTGTTTGTTTCGAAGAGTCGCTAATGCAGAGGAATGTATTCGTTATGTAAGAAAAAGAACTTTTTATTAAAAAGTGTTGACGTTGATAGATATTATATGATAAATTAATAACCGTCGCTGATGCGGAAACGCAAAAAACGACAAAAAAGAAATTGAAAAACTTAGTTGACATTGAAAGGTGAAAATGTTAACATAAGGAAGTCGCAAATGAGCGACCAAGTAGTTCTTTGAAAACTGAACGAAACAAACAACGTGAAACGTCAATTTTTATTTTAGATGCTAGACAAACTAACTTTATTGGAGAGTTTGATCCTGGCTCAGGATGAACGCT